>CAYQMZ010000720.1:0-1349 GCA_964418725.1 uncultured Pirellulaceae bacterium | reverse complement strand
GGTTGAGCCGGTAGCCAACGCCCCAACCACGACGTGTTTGATCGCGTTTGCGTTGGCGGGCACAGTTCTCGATGCCGAAACGTTCCCCACAACTTAGCCGTCAACCAAGCCCCGACGCACGTAAAGGGAAATAGCGCCATACCATTGCTGTCGAACGTCACGCGATAGCAAAGGGCACATACTAATGTCGCCGATCCGATCCCAAGCAGCAGCCGCGCCCACTTCTCAACACTCGGTCGATTCGTCCATGCAAACCACACTGCCGAAACGCTGATCGCCGACACAGGTACCGCCAGGATCGCGCTGAAATGCAGAGGTCGCTCACGAGCCGCCGTTTGGAACGTTTCAAACAACAGCCAAACCGGGAACGTATGCAGGAACACGATCAGCCAAAAGCACCACCGAAGTGTGCGATATCGCGAGCCCACCATTGGCTCGGCATCACCAGCTTCTGCGGGAATCGACGGTTTTGGTGGGCTAACTGTCATGAATCGTGTTTTCCGGGTCGATCTGCACACGGTACAATAGAGGGATCCCGCCTACAGTTCGAACCCCACCATGTTTCCTCAAATCCCACTCGCTTTCCTGCCCACGGTCCAGTCTGCTGCCGGACCTCAGACCAATCTTCGACGTGGCTTGATCGCATTGTCTTGCTGCTTTTTGCTACTACTGCAGGCTCATGCCACGGCAGCAGAGACAAAGATAACTGCGCAGGCAACTTCCGCTAAGCAAAAGGCATCTCCGAACGACGCGCAGTTCTTCGAAAAACATGTGCGTCCCTTGCTCGCAAATAAGTGTTTTTCTTGTCACGGCGAAAAAAAACAGGAGAGCGATCTTCGCCTCGATGTCCGATCGGCAATTTTACAGGGCGGAGCGTCCGGAGACCCGGCAGCGACAATTGGTGATCCCGACACAAGTCTCATGATCCAGTACGTCCGGCGGGAGGAAGAAGGCATGGAAATGCCGCCGGACAAACCGCTCGCTCCTCAGGAGATTGCGGTCCTAGAACGATGGGTACGCGATGGGCTGTTTTGGCCCGACGACCATACCGTCAATGTCGAAACCATGGACGATCGGTATTCCAACCACATCGAAGACCACTGGGCCTTTCAACCAATCGCCTCGAAACGTCCACAGACCGACGCGTGGTCAATGTCGCTTCAGCAATGGGCGAAGACTCAAACGGACGATTTCGTGGCAGAGAATTTGCGCCGCCACGACATGGCGCCTAGCCCTAAAGCAGACCGCCAGACGTTGCTGCGGCGGCTAAAGTTCGACCTGCTCGGACTACCGCCCACCTACGATGAGACAAATCAAATTCTCTATGGTTTGGCCTCTGGACCTGGGCC
>CAYQMZ010000719.1:1870-4368 GCA_964418725.1 uncultured Pirellulaceae bacterium | reverse complement strand
AGATGGAATCGGCAAAGCAGTACCAGAGGGATCTACGACGCTGCTAACCTAAGAAGATCCCGATAGAGGCGAAACTCTTCCTGGCTTGTTGTTGATTGAAGAAGGCGACCCACTTGCGGGAGCGTTTGCGGCGATCCCTGAGGGTGCAGGCTATATCGTCGGAGCAGACATGAACGAACAGTTCCCAGACGCTGCGTCAGAATTCACGACGGCCACAACACCACGAACAGTGACACTGAATCCGGTCGACCTGTCAGGTGAGTCGGGCGTGAAGTTAGCCATCGCGTTGGCGGCAACGGACGTTGACTTTGAGGCTCCCGACTTCCTGAGGATTGCCTATACAGAGGATCCTGAAACGTTTCCCGACGACTACGTCGAGCTAGATCGATTCGACGGAATGGCGCCTGGAGTCCTTGTCAATGCTGACGGAGCAGAGCTGAATCCAAACGAGTTCACGGATTTCGTTTACGAGATTCCCGATGACGTCGAGAACTTCATTCTTCGCATAGAAGCATTTTCCACATTTCCAAACGAAGTACTTGGCATCGACAACATTCGCATCTTCACGGGTGAAGAGGTCGAGGTTCCTGCACTCATTGGAGACATTGATGGCGATGGTTCGGTTGCGTTTGCCGACTTCCTGATTCTCTCCAACAATTTTGGAATGGCAGGCGGCGCAGCCGAAGGCGACATTGATGGTGATGGTCAAATCGCGTTTGCAGACTTCCTGGCCCTTTCAACTAATTTTGGGATGTCAGTCGGAGCAGCCGCAGCTGTACCAGAACCAGCAAGTCTTTCCTTGCTTTCGGTTTCCGTATTGCTCCTGGGAGCTTTGCGTAGCCGTCGTCGAAAGTGACGCCAACTGGTTTCAAAAGATTTTGGGCGATGCATTCGCAATAGACGCACCATCGCAATAGGGACAAGTCCGGCAGAGTCGCGAAACCTTGCGGCTCTGCTCGGATATTGTTGTACTCAATGTTGAGTCCCTACTAGCCGCAAAGCAAGGCAAGCTCGAACGGTTTCACGGGCTTGCCCAGCGACGGTGGAGGAAGCTCGTCGTTGCGTGACTGCTTACGTCTAGCATTACAATCACGCACAGTTTCACAGAGCTTTTGGCTACAACGCCGACGATAGACGCTGGCGTGGAGCGAAATTCGGATACGGGTGTAGCCATTGGTGATACCATCGAAGGCATGTGCTACTGAATCTGATTGAAAGACCGGGACGTAGGCTCACTTTCTACGGTGGTTGTCGCGGTAATCACCTGGAGTCATTCCCACCTCTTTTCGAAACACTTTGCAAAAGTTGGAGAGGGAACTGAATCCCGACGCGTACGCTACGTACTGAATCGGAACATGCGTCTCGCGTAGTAGGCGTTGGGCTCGTTGAATTCGACAACTTACCAATTCCTGAAGTAGTGTTCTCCCCATTTGCTTTTTGAAATGTCGCTCCAGCGTGCGTCTGGTAACACCGACCTCGTCAGCGATCATATCAACGGACAACCGCTGGTGACTGTTGTTCCAGATGACGCGTAACGACTCGGAAACCAAGCGATCACTCGATCGAATCGCGTCTTCGTCCCCGCTGAGCAGTTCGGGTGAAGTCTGAGCCTGTTCCAAAGCACTCGCCACCAGCGCCATCGCGTTCGCTGCCAAAATCGGCGCGTCTTGCTCGGGGCGAGCCATTACAAAGTCAATTACCTCGCGATAGTGCCGGATCGCGTTGTCTGGATTGCGGAGTGTTGTCAGCGGACGGTTGACGTCGAACAGGCCTCGTTGATGCCACTGAAACAGCAAGTCACCGCCAAGCGACACCCAATACTCGGTCCATCCGGTTTCCTCACATGGGCGATAGCGATGCCAGACATTGGGAAAAAGAAGCATCAGCGTACCGGGCTCGATATCAAGCAGTCCGGTTTCTTTCGATTCAAACTCGCCGCTACCCTTAGAGATGAACACCAATTGGTATTCCGGGAGAATGCGTCCTGAACGCCAATGAAAATCGTAGAGCTCAGGATGGTTCTGCTGCGGATACTTGGCTCCGGGCTTCACAACGTCCGTACCTGCGCCGGTTACATACAGCCAAAGCCTAGCTACGACTTCGGGAACCGGTAGATAAGCGAACGTTTCTTTCTGGTCGTTTTCTGCCATGGGGTTGGCCAAGTCTGTTACTAAGGCACATCTCGCCCATCAGACAGCCACTCTCCCGCGGAAGGGAAGCACGATACAGACCTTGACTGCCTGGCATCCATCGGTAGCAAACCGATGAAATGGTCTTTTCGGGCATGGTCAGATGATGGCGTAGAGCCGAGAGCAAAACCTTAACTTTCACGCCATTTGGGAGCACGATAGTGCCATGCGGCGAACGCTCAAAAACCCATACGACGATCGAAGGATCTACAAGCGGTCAAGGTCGATGACAACCAAGTCTCATCTCTCGTTAATGTCATGCTAGAAGGATGGACAAGGGCGAAGACAAGGCCCGCACACAGGCCTTTG
>CAYQMZ010000719.1:0-1860 GCA_964418725.1 uncultured Pirellulaceae bacterium | reverse complement strand
CTGGTACTTCGCGGGAAGCAAGTTCTTTGGCCTCTTCCGCATGTCCTGTACGACCTCCAGTTTTGTGACCGTTACCACGTAATTCCCCGGAGCAACGCCAGGCTTGTAGTTCTCGCCACCTAAATATGTCTGTAATTCGTAGTTGCCGGCTTCGTCAGTTTCGCCTTGCGAGGCGAGTTGGTTTGTGTCGCCCGCTTGCTCGGGCGTAAAGACGACGAGTGCCCCTTCAACAGGTTTTCCGCGCATCGTGATTGTCCCTGAAACCACGACGGTCTCTGGGCCGGCGTTTTGGCCGCAACCATAGGCAAAAGCCATCGAGAGAAGAATCCCGATAAGGCGGTAACGGTACTTCATTTCAGTGTTCAAGCGTGAAAGCCGTAGGTTACATACAGGACGTTAGAAGGAGACCGGTTCGGCATCCGCTCTGGCGCCAAGACGTTGGTAGGTCGTGTAGTCAATGTCTTCGCCAAGAAACCGAGCGGAACCATCGCACAGCGAGAAGTGAGCGCCACCTGGATGCTGTGACTTGAAGCCCATCGCTGTGTTGAACGAGCTTTCCCGATCGTGGCATCCACGGCCACCGTCAACGCAGGTTGGGAAGTTGATTGGCGGGGTCGTGGCGAACCACAAACCTTCCGACAAAGTCCAGCCGTGGATCCATTGGAAAACGGAACAGTAGGGTCGAATCTCGCCCATCATAATTGTGTTTGAAGTACCATCTTCGATGTCGACAAGACGCGCCGCCCAAGAGCTCCGGGCAAAGACGCCTGAAATCGCGTTCTTGCATGGATTGTCTGAGCGTACGTTGCCATTGGCTTGGCTGCCATCTGATCTTGTGCAGGGTACGTTGCGAGTTCGGTTGAACCAATCTTCACCATCGCCAGCTTGCGCGTATCGGTCGCCGCCGTTGCCGACGATCGTTGCGAGATTGCAACCGGACCAGGATTCCATCCACTGCGCACCGATCGATCCAGCATAGTTTGTAACCGCGACAGGATTTCCGTCCCACAACCCCTTCCATGCCTTGGCATCACTAGGCGTGATTAGCCCTGTGCGGTCGTCGGACGGGCACTGCAACATTGGCAATGCGTGTTCCTTCAGCTGTCTTCCATTGACGATTTGATAGCCTGGTTGATTGCCACTAGTCCTTGGCAAATCAAAATTGATGGCATCATGTAGATTGGCTTCTTCCATGTAGGGAGCGAGCATCACAAGATGCGAAGCGAAATCGCGAAGCCCTCTTGCGATGTCGTTGTCGTTGGCTGGAAAACGACCGATCGCCGATTCGTGGTTCAGCGTCGCCAATGCCAACTGACGAAGATTGTTCGAACACTGTGAACGCCTTGCTGCTTCCCTGGCAGCCTGTACCGCGGGCAGTAGTAGCGTGACCAACATAGCGATGATCGCAATCACGACCAACAATTCGACGAGCGTAAACCCGGTCTTCTGGGGCGATGCATTCGGTTCACATAATCTGTTGCCGCGATGTGTCTGAGACGTTGGGCGTTCCGTTAGGCAACGCGTCCCAACGGATCCAAGAATTTCGAAAACCATCTGTCAGCTCCTGATTTAGGTCTGTTTACCGTTTGGTGTCGCAGCCCCGTTCGCGCCTAGTAGTATCGTCAACGAATGTCAGTTCACACAGCCAATTAATAGTTTTGCTGTCGTAAAGTGTTGCTTTAGGTGCATCGATAGGACAAAAGAAATCGACATGCGACGCGGATCGACTGCACAACGAACGCAGACAACGTGTCACGTTCGATAACGTTCACCGTTTCTTATTCCCCAATTTGTTAGCGCTCGACTGGAGCGTACTTAGCAGAAGGTCGACAATCTGCGGACGCGGATTGTGTCGATGCG
>CAYQMZ010000718.1:3933-4374 GCA_964418725.1 uncultured Pirellulaceae bacterium | reverse complement strand
CAAAATGGAGCCGGACGCCGTTTTCCTATTGTCCGATGGAGAGTTCGATAGCGGCCACGCGGCGGAGCAAGTCGTCCAGCGAAATCTGCATCGAGAAATACCTCTGCACACGATCGCATTCGAATCCCCTAGCAGTCGACGAAGGCTGCGACGCATGTCCGAGGTAACCAACGGCAGGCACCGGTACGTGGGATCCCAAACTCGACAGGAGTTACTCGCCTTCGACATTCGATCGGGCGGACGCGAAGCCGATGAAGCACTTCAACAGATCATCGATGACGATGTTCCGCTAAGCCTCAAGGAGCGGTCAGACATTGGTTTAGAATGCTGCCGCCTTCTACTGAACGGCCCGCGTGTTACATCGCGTCTCGCACACGAATGCATGTTGGCGATGGCTGACGGAGAAGACTTTGGTCCTAATAACCGAGGGAAGCGGCAGGT
>CAYQMZ010000718.1:0-3923 GCA_964418725.1 uncultured Pirellulaceae bacterium | reverse complement strand
CGTCCTTCGGTCTGCTCGAAAGTGGCGAGAATATTGGAAGAAGCTGGCAAAATAGCCGCCGCGAACCAGGTTTGGTTCGCGACGCGCAGCCGATTCACTTGCACGCGTTATACACGCAACTCGCTCCGACCAAGTCGCTCATCGCCATTCCGATCGATTTGAACAGCGTGATCTCCTCAGCACTTTCGCGAAGAGGAATCGAACGCGCACACATTTCCGTCAGCTCACCAACGACGCCTTCTTTCGTGAATTTGCCCTCGCTGATCTGCACCAAGATTTCACCCGCCTCTTTGAACGCATTCACTCGGCTATCTGCGAATACCTTCGACTTCACGATCAATTCCGTGTCACACTCGCGCTTGGTGGCATGATGATTCCCGATAAAGTCTGTATGCGTCCCGGGTTTCACCCAATCACCTTTTACCAATGGTTCGTGAGAGCCCGTCGCAGCGACAATGATATCCGACTCGCCACACGCGGATTCGATGTCGCTGGCGACCTCAAAATTGATTCCGTCGTGGTCCGCCTTCACTGCATCAATGACCGCCTGTGCCTTCTCTGGATTTCGCCCCCAGACAAGAATGCGTTTCAAGCCACGCACGCTCGCATTCGCGTGGATCATGTACGGCGCCAGATTTCCAGTGCCGAGCAGCAGCATGGTTTCCGAGTCTTCCCGCGAAAGCAAGCGCGTCGCCAACCCAGAGATGCCCGCCGTCCGCCAGAAGGTAACGCTGGTTCCATCAACAAGAGCCAATGGTTGTCCCCCGTCGCGGTTGAATAGCAGAATCTGCGAATACAGAGATTTATTCCCAGGTTTCGGAGACGGGAAGTACGTAAACGCCTTCACGCCGATAACATCGCCGTTCCAAGACGGCAAGACTGCGAACGCGTCATGGTTGTTGTCGTCATCATCCAACAGAAACACTTGCCTCGGAGGCATCGAGAAATCCTTCGCGTATGCGTCCTCCAATGCGTCGACCAAAGCGGGATAACTGAGTGCTTCGTGAACTTGTTCGGCAGTGATGACTAGCATCGCGTTCCTCGAAAGATTTGTCGTGGCTCGTTTTTAGACTCGTTGTTCCACAAGTTAAGCAGTTGGGACACGCCGGACAATGGGCCGTGAAGTACCTCCAAACCTTAGAAGGCCGGACCAACTGCGTCCGAAACAGACCGTCTTTGGCTGCGCTAAGGTTATCGTTCCTTGACAATTCTCTACGGGCACAAATGCAGCAAGCGGAACCAGCGAGAATCAAGCACATTCGCTCCCCTGCCTGCCCATCCAGTTCACTTTGACAATTAGAATGTGCAGCCACGACTGGAGAAGCCAACATGCTATGCCGACTCAAGGCCGCCCTTCCTGCACTGTGCTGCCTGACCGCACTGATCCTCGGATGCGGAAGAAAAAGCACTGCCCCACAAGATCCCGACGCCCCTGTCGTGGTGAAGACGGTGGCCGTCGAATCGACCACCACGTCCAAGGCGACGACACAGCCCGCCACGATCGTGCCCTTTTATCGAGCCGAGATTCGCGGCATGGCTCATGGCTACGTCACTCAGATACACGCCGACATCGGTGACTTCGTCGAGGCAAATGCTCCACTGGCGACCATCGATGTGCCCGAGCTTGAGGTGCAACGGCAGGTACTCGCCGCCCGCATCACTCGCTTTCAATCAGAGGAAGTACGTGCCCGAGCCGGCGTCGAAATTGCGAAGGCGTCAGTGATTACGGCTGAATCGAATCTGGCACAGACAACCGCTGAGCTGAAGCAGGCCCAAGCATCCCTCGCGGCCGCCGAAGCTGAGTTCACTCGAACAAGCGACCTAGTGGACCAACAGTCTCTGCAAGCACGTTTGCTGGACGAGGTCCGCAAGAATCGCGATTCCGTGGCCGCTTCGCGAGACGCATCGCAAGCCGCAATTGACGCAGCAAAGTCAAAGGTTCAACTGGCCAAAGCGAAACTAACCTCCGCTGAATCCGATCTGAAAGCGGCAAAAGCGGATACGATCATCGCAGAACGGCAATTGGATGAACTTGACGTAAAGATAGACTTCGCCGTCGTCAAATCGCCTTTCGCAGGAATCGTGACACAGCGGAACCTGGATCCGGGAGATCTCGTTTCCAACGGAGATGACCAGACGCCATTGTTCGTGGTAATCCAGGTGGACAAAGTGCGTGCCCACGTCATGGTCCCAGAGTCAGCGGCCGCGACGGTCAACAAAGGCGACCCAGTGAAGCTCACCTTTCCCTCGTTCCCCAACGAGACCATCGAGGCCACCGTTTCTCGTCACGCCGGCGCGTTAGATACAACGACTCGCACCATGCTGGTCGAAGCGGTCTTGGACAATCCACAACGCAGGCTGCTCCCCGGCATGTTCGGACAGGCTACGATCACTTCGATGAATCAGATCGCCGCCAATGTGTTGCCCGCCCGAGCGGTGCGTTTCGACGAATCCGGCAATGCTTTCGTTTACGCGATTGCGAATGACACCGTCGAAATCAAGCCAGTCGAAACGGGCATGGACAATGGGCGAACGATCGAAGTCATGGGCCTCGAGTCCGGCCAGCTAGTGGTCGATGCCCACCGCAAACGTTTCAGCACTGGCGACCTAATTCGGGCGGCGAACTGATGAAGCGTCTAATCGATTTTTCGATCAACAACCGCTACGCCGTACTGGCCGCGACAATTGCTGTCTGCCTCCTTGGCGCTGCCGTCATTCCTGGAATCACGGTCGACATCTTGCCGGACTTTCAAAAGCCGGTCGTTGTCAGCTACTTCTCCTATCCCGGCTTGCCCACCATGGACATGGAAAAGTCGGTGACGTCGCGAGTCGAACGAGCGTTGACACTTGCCGGGAAGATTGAGCACCAAGAATCTCGCACACTGCCCGGTGCGGCGGTAATCAAAATCTTTTTTCAACCGGGTGCGGATCCTAGCTCGGCCATGAACGACATCGTAAACCTGGAGGCAAGTGACATGTTTCACTTGCCGCCCGGAATCGAATGGCCATTTACCCTGCGTAGTGAGCCATCCAACTTACCAGTGGTTCTGGCAGCGATCTCAGGGGAAGGATTGGACGAATCGAAGCTCTATCAGATCGGCTACTACGCCGTTCGAAACAAGATGGGCGGACTGAAGGGCGTTCAGATCCCTCACCCGTTCGGTGGCAAGTTTCGACAAATGATGGTCTACGTCGACCCGGCCAAGCTTCAGTCTTACCACATCAGTGCTCGTGACGTGGTCGATGCACTCAAGAAGTCAAACTTGGTCTTGGCTGCAGGCACGGCTCGGTTAGGCGGCACCGACTATCAAATTCATCCGCGCAATACGCTGCCCGACACTGCCGAAATCGAGTCGATCCCTATCGCAGTCCGTGATGGTCGGCCGCTCTTCATTCGCGACGTTGCCCGCGTAGTTGATGACGCTGCGATTCAATACAACGTCGTGCGCGTCAATGGTCGCCGCAGTGTCTATTGCCCGCTGCTGCGTGAACCGGGCGAGAACACGATCAATGTTGTAGATCGCATTTACGAAGGGATCGGAACAGAGATCCCGAAGATGAAAGAGCGGGGCGACATCCCCGAGGCAACCGAAGTCACACTGGTGTCGGATCAGTCGCAGTACATCCGCAAGGCAATGGCAAATCTGTACAGCCAAGTTGGCTTGGGAGCGATCCTAGTTTCAATTGTCGTCTACGTTTTCCTCCGTCGTTTGGCACCCGCCTTGATCATCGTCGCGACGATAGGGATTGCGATCCTGGCCGGTGGACTTGGATTTGCTTTCACCGGCCAAACGATCAACGTCATGACTCTTGGTGGAATCGCACTCGCCATTGGTACAGTCGTCGATGCCGGGATCGTTGTCGTCGAAAACATAATTCGGCATCAAGGTATGGGAAAGAGCCCGCTGCAGTCGGCCCAAGAC
>CAYQMZ010000717.1:0-4414 GCA_964418725.1 uncultured Pirellulaceae bacterium | reverse complement strand
TTCCCGCCACAGCTGGAGTGCCACAACTTTGCTGTCACGCCGTAGCGTTAGATGCTCGGGGCGAATTGGTAAGCATCAGAAATTCATTGCACCGTCTTTGTTTTTCGAGTTTTAGCCTCGTCGCACTTTCCCATAATCGCGTAGCAACAACTACCAACGGCGAAAATGATGAACAGAAACCTTACACGAATCGGCTTCATCGTCCTGCTTTTCGCTTCGGCCGTCTCGGCTAATGATGCCCCTGCCCACAAGTTCGAATCTGGCGAGGAGATCTTTCGGTACAAATGGCAACAAAACGATCCCGCCGCCCACAAGGGCGACGGCTTAGGCCCAATGTATAACGACGTTTCGTGTGCCTCATGTCATTGGCAGGGCGGTATCGGCGGAGCAGGGGACGTTGACAAGAACGCTGTGCTGATAACTTTGGACCAACCGTCCAATCCCGCCATGCTGTTCAATTTCCAGCAGCGAGCCCTGGCGATCCACCCAGGATTTCAATCGGACCTTCCCGGCCAGACGAACTTTCAATTCAAGAGCTTCGACGGCAAACCGTTCGGTCCAAAGGCAGGCAGGCGAAACCACACCGGCAAACAGCCGTTTACTGGTTTCGCGTTCACAAACCACCCGATGCGTAACGGAGCCAACAATTTCACAGAACAGATGCAGGCGATGTTCAAGACGTACGAAGACAATTTCGACGAGATGTCGAAGTCGATCTTTGGCACGTTCCAGACAACGATCGTGCTTCACACGTCCAGCACAACGCCTGGATACCTGGATTTCCTGGCGGACCTAACCGACTACTCCATGCCCGAGAAGGATATGGACGAGGAGGCACTCGCTTTCCGCCAGCGTCACCTAGCACGACGACCGACGCACTCGCAGCGCAAGCTTGGTCAGGGGTTCACCATCAGCGAACGGAATACACCAACCCTGTTTGGCGTCGGCAAAATCGACCGCATTCCAGCTCAGTTGCTACATGCGTTGGCAAGACGCCAAAAGAAGAACGGCCTCGTTTCCGGACGCGTCGCGGTGCTTCGCGAGGGCGTTGGCAAATTTGGCTGGAAAGGTCAGACAGCTACGCTTCAAGAATTCGTACGTGACGCATGCGCAAACGAAATCGGTCTGCATGTCCCGAATGCTCGCCAAGCCCGTATTCCCTTTGCCCCGATGCAGGAACCTGTCGGCTTCGACCTTGATGCGCGCGAATTGAAGATGCTCACCAAGTATGTTGCATCGCTGCCGACGCCACGCGAGGAGAAGCCCGACAACGCTACACGCACGATGATTGGCGAAGGCAGAAAAACGTTCGCCCGATTGGGTTGCACAGAATGCCACGTCGAAGACCTGCGAGCCCGAGGCGTCAGCGTGCGTGGGATCTACAGTGATTTGTTGCTCCATGACATGGGCAACGAACTAGCGGATCCAGTCTTGTCGGCCGACGACAGTGGCCAAACCATCAGCGGAGCCTATCGTCGATTGTTCTCGCCCGCAAACTTCAGCGGCTCGTCGTTTGGTGCGTTCGGATCGAATGCTCCGGAGCAACCTGATGCGAAACAAACGCGTGCGCGACAGCAAGAATGGCGGACGCCGCCGTTGTGGGGCGTCAGCGCGACAGCTCCTTATCTACATGACGGACGAGCAAGCACGTTGGAGGACGCGATCCAAGCACACGCCGGAGAAGCGAAGTTCAGTGCGAAGCGATATGCGGCCGCTTCGGCCAATGACCGCGAAGCACTTCTTAGATTTCTCGATTCCCTGGCTCCACCCGCTGCTCCATAAAGTGGTACAAGCTTCCAGCCGGCGGCCGACGCGTAGGGCCGACTGAAGAACAGCAAACACACAGGCTGGCAGCCTATGCTACGGCGCACCTGCGAAAGTTCTATCTACATCGCCATTGCGCAAGGCAACTAAAGACTCTCGTGCAAGTTTTGACGCATTTCGCACTTCCGGCCACTGAGCCAGTGACTAGCAAAGTTAACGGCCGCAGCCGCCCCACCGGCTGGAAGCCTATGCCAAGCCCCCAAAACCGAAACATGCCGTAGAAACGGTCCGGGCTCGCATACTCAGATTCGGATGCCACGACGATTGCTAGTGCAACCCCCAACAGCCTCTAAAATGGTTGGATCAGGCAAACCTACGCGCAGATCCCTCACGTTCGAACGCACCATGGCTATTGATCGACGAACCGCCAGTCCCAATTGTCACTCTGCCGCAAGAGCCTCACACGCACGGCCTCTCGCCCGATTGCATACCGTACTGGCCAGCGTTTTGCTCCTCTTGCCAATCACCGGATGCAACAAGGGCAAGCCCGTTGCGACCGATCCCGACGCGGTCAAGGAACGAGTTGAACAGGTCGAGGCGACCAACCAGATTCACGAGCGAATTACTGCGCAGCCACTCCCGAAACGCAAGGCAACCGGTTCGCCGACGCTCTTCACCAAGCTCTCCCCCGACGAAACGAAACTTGACTTTGCCCACAATTGGCAGCGACCGGCTGACTATGAAATGGAGCTCTATCAGTCGCTACCTGGCGGTGGCGTCTGTATCGGCGACATCGACGGCGACGACTTGCCTGACGTGTTCCTGACACAACCCAACATCGGCAGTCGACTGTATCGCAATCTGGGCAACATGAAGTTCTCCGACGTGACAGCCACAGCCGGCCTGGGCGACAACCCGCACGCCATGGGCTGCTGTTTCATTGACGTCGACAACGACAAAGACCTGGACCTGTACGTTTGCAACTTTGGCTACCCCAACAAGCTTTACGTGAATGACGGCAAGGGCGTTTTCCAAGAAGGTGCCTACCAGGCCGGTCTAGCGTACAAGGGCGCCAGCGTTATGGCCGCGTTCGCCGACTACGACCGCGATGGAGATCTGGATGCGTACTTGGTCACGAACCGACTGGATCCGACCGAGAAGATAGACAAGTACGTTCGCAACGTCGACGGCAAGCTTTATGTTCGCAAAGAGGATCGACAAAGCGCAGACGTCATCACGTCGTCGGATGGCAAGACGCACGCGTATCGAGCCGGCGAATACGACCACTTCTTTCGAAACAACGGCGACGGTACGTTCACTGAGGTCACCGAGGCCGCCGGGATGGAGGGCAACCACTGGGGGCTGAATGCAATTTGGTGGGATTACAACAACGACACTTGGCCTGACCTGTACGTATCCAATGACTTCTTCGGCCCCGACCAACTGTATCGCAATAACGGCGATGGCACGTTCGCAGAAGTGGCTGGCGAGGTGCTGCCGCACACGCCCTGGTACTCGATGGGGACGGGCGTCGCTGACATCAACAACGACGGACTGCTGGACTTCATGGGTTCGGACATGTCCGGCACGAACCACTACAAACAAAAGGTCTCAATGGGAGACATGAATACGACCGGGTGGTTTCTGACGCATCCCACGCCGCGTCAATACATGCGGAACGCACTCTACATCAACACAGGCTTGGATCGTTTCACGGAAGTCGCAAACATGGCAGGGGTGGCCAACACGGACTGGACGTGGACGCTAAAGTTTGCCGACTTCGACGAAGATGGGCGCGTCGATCTGTACGTGACCAACGGCATGAATCGGGACTGGACGAACACTGATCTCCGAGCACTTGCGAATTCGAAAGCCAACTCGCGCGAGAGCATGCAGGTATGGCTAGATGCCGATCAACGAAATGACCCCAACCTCGCATTTCGCAACGAGGGCAATCTGCAACTAAAGCCTCGCGGAAAAGCGTGGGGCATCGAAGAGCCACTTGTAAGCTACGGAGCAGCGACAGCAGACCTAGACAACGACGGCGACTTAGACCTTGTCGTCAACAACGCCGAATCCGCGCCGAGTCTATACCGAAACGACTCGACTACATCAAAGCGGCTCGCCGTCCAGCTCCGCGGCCGAAAAAACCACTTCGGCGTCGGAACTCGCGTCTCGCTGGAGACACCAGACGGCAACCAGCAGACTCGCTACCTAACCATGAGTCAGGGATACATGTCCTCGGACGAGCCGGCCATCTACTTCGGACTGGGCGACCAAAGCACCGTTTCGAAGTTAACGGTCACGTGGCCCACCGGTACAACCGAGTCTTTCACGGATTTGGCGTCTGACCAACGACTGACCATTCAGGAGCCAGCCGCCATCTCCGCTGAACCGACGAAACAGCGACAAGCGTTGCTGACGAAGTCGAACAACCTACGAAAAGCCAGACACAAGGAATCACCGCACAACGACTACGAACGCCAGCCGTTGCTGCCAATGCAACACTCTCAACTAGGGCCGGGCATTGCATGGGCCGACGTCGACAACGATGGCGACGACGACATGTTCCAGGGCGGTGCCGCCGGTCAAGCGGGCCAACTGCACCTGAACCAGGGCGGTGGAAAGTTCTCGTCAGTCACTACCCCTT
>CAYQMZ010000716.1:0-4422 GCA_964418725.1 uncultured Pirellulaceae bacterium | reverse complement strand
GCGCCAATCCGCATTACATCGCACCCCACAAAGGTGGTTCAGCCTCTGAAGCTTCAGGTCGCCATGCACTTCGCAGAACGAAGGAGACGTCCGTTACAAATGCGAACTGTTAGTTGCGTGCAGTCACAAAACCAATGTGGTGGGCGGCGGTAGCGGCTGGGCGAAGTTGACAGGCAAATTGGCCGATATTCGATAATCTTGAGTACATCACGATCGCGTCGTCAGTTTCTTAACTGGAACAGATCTCTGGCTCGATGCGCATCGCCAGAAGCAAGATGTCCCGCTTTCCACACAGAGTTAGGCTAACTCGTCCCGTCGGCGTATCATGGAATGGTCCGACGGGATGTTGGCGAGTCTGAGTGTGAACGGGAGAAGGGCAACGTTACTATGCGCGAAAGTCTTCAAACCCTGCGCAGCCACCTTTTGAAGTACGAGGCCATCGCCTCGTTCGCGACGGATGTCCCCGCTTGGTTGCTAAGCCTCACGCTACATGTACTGTTGCTGATCGTCATCAGCCTGTTAACGTTTGCGGTCCCAAGTCGATTCGTGCTGACATTGACGATGCCCGAAGAGATCGTCGAACAGAAACCGCAAGAGTTCCATTTTGACGATGATTTGGCCACCGACATCGGTGCGGCCAGCGAAGATGGACTTGGCATTGCGATGCAGGCAGCTCCGGAAATTGCTGAGGTTGCCAATATCTACGAGTCCGAATTTGAACCGGTTGACGTCGGCGACATTGCCTACGTTGATACGACCGAATTCGTCACGACACCGCTTGAGACATCTAAGAAACTCGTACGTGGAGTTGCCGGAGTCGGTGTCACTGGTGCCGATGGAGCAATAGATCGAATCACGCACGAGATCCTGTTGTCACTGGAGGATCGTGACACATTGGTTGTTTGGCTGTTCGATCAATCCGGAAGTTTGGAACGGCAACGAAGCGAGATCAACGAACGATTGACTCGCATTTATGAAGAGCTTGGCCTGATTCGCAACGACATCGATGAGGACAATGGTAACAAGGAACCGTTGCTAACAGCGGTCGTTGGATTTGGGCAACGACTCAATTGGGTCTTGAGAAAACCAACGGCGAATACCGATACAATCAGCGACGCAGTCGAGTCAATTACGCTCGACGAGTCGGGAGTAGAAAACGTTTTCTCCGCTGTTTACGCTACCGCCGAAGAATACCAAAAGTGGCGTCGCAAGCGAAACGTGATGCTAATCGTCGTCAGCGACGAAGTGGGTGACGACCATCGTAAGATGCTGGAACCGTGCATCGACTTGTGTCGCAAAAAGACGATGCCAGTCTATGTATTGGGCGTTCCGGCCGCGTTCGGCGAAGTCGAAACGGAACTAAAGTGGATCGATCCAGATCCGAAATACGACCAAACACCGAGATGGGGACGTGTTAATCAAGGTCCCGAATCGCTGCGTGCCGAACGACTGAATTTGCCGTTCAGCAAAGGCGTTCGCGAGACTATGGACAGCGGATTCGGCCCGTTTGCCTTGACGCGTCTGTGTTACCAAACCGGCGGCATTTACTTCGCGATTCACCCAAATCGGAAACCTGGCCGACGGGTCGGAAAACGCGAAACAGAGGCGTTCACGTCGCACTTCGCATACTTCTTTGATCCACAACGTATGCGACCTTACCGCCCAGAGTACGTATCCATTCAGGAATACGACAGCCGAGCGAGGGCCAACTTGGCACGAAGTGCCGTATTGCGGTCAGCAGAAATGGTGGTCAATCGTATCGACAGCCCTCGAACGCGATTCGTAAAACGTGACGAAGCGCAGTTTGCAAATGAACTGACGGAAGCTCAAAAGTCGGCAGCCAAACTGGAGCCAAAGTTAAACGCCGTTTATCAAGTGTTGAAACGCGGCGAGGAAGATCGAACTAAAGAAGAGTCACTGCGTTGGCAGGCGGCTTATGACTTGGCATACGGGCAAACGATCGCGGTTATGGTGCGTACCCGTGGCTACAACGAAATGCTTGCTAAAGCCAAGCGAGGCTTGAAGCCGGAAGACGAAAAGTCGAACACTTGGCGATTGGTCGCAGCCGACGACCTTTCAACGAGTAGTAAATTAGAGCGAGAGGCGAAACGCGCTCATGATCTGTTGCAACGTGTCGTCGATGATCACGAGGGCACGCCCTGGGCCTTGATTGCCCAACGCGAGTTGGCGGTCCCCTTCGGATGGAGGTGGGAGGAATCGCATACGCCGATGATGATGGCGCAGCAGCGAGCCGGCAACAACAACGCGCCGCCGACACCTCGCGACGATCAAAAACGCATGCTTCCGAAGGGACCACCGAAGCGATCGGTCCCGAAACTCTAGATCTGCCTCCAGCACGGTTACTCCAACCGAATCTCAACGGACGCTATCCGCTATCTCCCACGTTTCTCGTGTAACGACTTTGAGCGTTCTGCAGTTTGCGTCGACCACGATTTCGTTTCCGCAGTCTGTATTCCGTTTGCTTTTCGCAAAGCATCAGTAGCTCCAGATGCCGCCCTTCTCAGCGTTGGCTGCTGGACACTTGTGCAATTCGACTAGGCACTGGCCAAATCAGAAAAAAAGAAAAAAACGCATTTCCTTTGCCACAAAGGACTTACGAACCCCCAACCGACTCATGCTGTCACTGTGGCCCACCGTATGCCACTAGGGCTTCTAACGAACGTTTGTCAGGCGGATACGCATCCAGGGCAGGCCTCGTTGTTCCAGCGGACGATCCAGCTGGACCTTGAAATTCCTTCTGTCTTACCTACCTAGGGAAAAGCATGAATCTTCTCTCATCTCGCAGAGGACCTATGGTCCTTGGCTTGGGGCTGTTGCTCCTCGCCAGTGCGTCGCCGGCACTTGCACAAGAAGGCGGATCGGAAGTTGGATACGCTCTAGATAACGCAATGTTGTTTGTCTGTGCCGTCCTCGTCTTGTTTATGCAGGCTGGTTTCGCGATGGTCGAAGCCGGACTGAACGCAGCGAAGAACACCGTCAACATTCTGTTCAAGAATGCGATGGACTTGTCTGTGGGTGCCCTTCTCTTCTTCCTAGTTGGCTTCGGTCTAATGTACCCAGGCAGCTACGTTGAGGATCCAGACGCACTGAACCAGTACTTCGCGTTTGGCGGAATTGGCATCTATGGTGATGACCCAATGGGCCAAGGCACAACGGAAGGCTTCAGTCCGCAAGTCGACTGGTTCTTCCAAGCAGTCTTTGCTGCCACTGCCGCGACCATCGTTTCTGGTGCCGTCGCTGGGCGTATGCAGTTCAAGGCCTACTTGATCTACAGTGCCATTCTTACGGGCCTCGTCTACCCAGTCAGTGGATACTGGAAATGGGGTAGCGGATGGCTCGGCGACATGGGCTTCCAAGACTTTGCTGGCTCGGCCGTAGTACACGCAGTCGGAGGATTCGCAGGCTTGGCCGGAGCCATCTTACTCGGGCCACGTCTCGGAAGATTTGTCAACGGAAAATCGATGCCAATGCCGGGCCACAATATGGCCTACGCAACTCTTGGCGTGCTGATCCTTTGGGTAGGATGGTACGGCTTTAACCCTGGAAGTCAGCTCGCGTTTGCTTCTGCGGGTGACATCAACGCTGTTGTCTTCATCGCTGTTAACACAACACTTGCTGCCGCTGCCGGAGCTGTTGTAGCCACCATCATGAGCTGGGTTCTGTTCGGCAAGCCTGACCTTTCGATGGGCTTGAACGGAGCACTCGGTGGACTCGTCGGTATCACAGCTTGCTGTGACGCATTCACCAACGGATGGTCGATCGCAGTTGGAGCTATCGCCGGAGCGATTGTTGTGGCTGGCGTACTGCTGCTAGACAAATTGCAAATTGACGACCCAGTTGGAGCTTTCCCCGTACACGGTCTTTGCGGAATCTGGGGCTGCATGGCACTCGGAATCTTGCCAAACGCCCACTTGGAAAGCGAAGCCACCAGTTTCATGACTCAGCTGATCGGAACCGCCGCCATCTGTGGTTGGGCATTCGTGACGATGGGTATTGTCTTCGCGATCCTGAAAGGGATGGGAATACTCAGGGTGTCCGCGGAAGAAGAAACTTCCGGCCTGGACGTGAGCGAGCACGGAATGCGTGCCTACAGTGCTGATACAGGTTCACCTGCAGCAGCGTAGGAACGGATGGTTCATCGGAACCGTCTTGAAATGGACAAACCGTTCCCGTGCTGATCATCGGGAACGGTTACTTTTTTCTTCTTGGCTCTTGCCTGGGGCCAGAAGGATACCCCAAGGGCTCGGGATAGTGTCCGCCTCGCTATCTCGAGCCGGGGTGCTCCTTCACTTCTTTCGCGTCGAATTTATCTTTGCGACGCCACCCCGCACACATGATATCGCAGCGTTGGTCTCTTGAACAACAGATGCACCGCATCGTGATGGCAGTGCAATCACCCTG
>CAYQMZ010000715.1:0-4428 GCA_964418725.1 uncultured Pirellulaceae bacterium | reverse complement strand
TGGCAACAGTCTTCTTCAGTGCCGGAGGATCAAGTCGGACCTGTAAGTGCTGCGAACCGACATGTTGCATCTCGGCGGCAAGCTGTTCGTCGGTCGGCGGTTGAAACTCAGGTTTTGCCGCCGCACCGAAGTTCCATAAACGAACAAGCGGGGCCACGGTTACATCGAACTTGCCGTTGCTCTGATCCGTGATGGATTTCGCTTGGGCGATGACATTGGCGGTTTCGTGAGCAACGTCGAACCACGCATTGGCGTCTGCCACATTGAATCTGGACACGTCAGAGTCATCTCGCCAGGTCGACATGTGCTGGTCGATTTCCGCCAAACGCGAATCAATAACCTTGGAGAGTGTCGATTGATTGGCCGAGTCGGACAGGAACGAAATGTTGTAGGTCGTTCCAAAGACTGGACCGCTCAGTCGCGTTGGCTCTTGGCCATTCGCTGGCGAGACAATAAGAAGCAGCACTAAACACAGGGCGACTAGTGCTGCAAGCTGTGCTGGTAGTGTGCGCCATTGCTGCGTCGCCTTAGAGTGCTTTCGCATCTCAATTCGCCTCCCCTGTGACGACGGATACTTGGGGAGGTTTTTCCGTGACCTGGAAAGGCAATGATCCCAACCGGAGCTGTCCCACCATCGCTTGGGTTTCACTGTCGGTGAAGTTGCCTGTGATCTGTGCTCGGTCGGCAATGGTCGACATGACTACTGGAGCAGCGATAATTTCCTGTCCGACAACGATGGCTAGATTACGACCGTTGTTGGCTGTGGAAAGCCTTTGCATGACTTCGGTGCCGGAGTCGTTGAGCTTTATGCCGATTGCTGGCTGCTCTTGTTCTGTAAACACCTTGTTGGCGGTGTCGAGGTGCATGCTGGAAATGTCATCAGGTGTCACACGCAGCAACAACTCCGTTTTGCCGTCGTGCTGTCGCGTGAAGTGAGTCGGCGCCGTTTGGACACGGGGTGCGCCCTTACTGTCGTTGGCGATTGATCGCCAGATTGCGACGAGCTGATCGCCGGATCTGATCTCTGCGGCGTCAGGGTCTGCGTCCGCAACAGCGGTTGCGACTACTTGGTCTGTGGTTAACGCTACACCGCGAATCTCAAGCGTTGACGCCAGCAGAAGACCTTGGTGCAGTCGACTCAGGTGAAGATCCGCTTCCGCGCGGCGCGGGAATACGATGGTTAGCGAATCCCCAGAGACACTTGCTGCGACGTCAAAGACTCCGGTTGGATCCAGACGCTGCGTAACGCTACGAACCGCCTCGTCTTCCGAAATGCCGAGCGGCATCTGCAGTTGGAATACGACTCGGGTGCCGCCGACCTGATTTATGTCCAGTTCACGGTTGCAGCCGAAGGCAACCGTGAGCAGCAGAACGAGCGCTAGTTGGACTTGTCTTTGCATCTTCCAACTCCCCGCACCAAACCAAGTTGGTGCACGACGCCCAGTTCGACCAATGTCGGCTTAGCCGCCGAAGTCGTCGTAGGCGATGTTTTCTGGTTCGACGCCCAAGTCGTCCAGCATTTTGAAAACGGCCGCGTTCATCATTGGCGGTCCGCAGATGTAGTACTCGATGTCTTCTGGCGCCGGGTGATTGCTCAGATAGTTTTCCAGCAGCACTTGGTGAATGAAGCCGGTGTAGCCAGTCCAGTTGTCTTCCGGCAACGCGTCTGACAATGCAATGTTGAAAGAGAAGTTGGGGAACTCTTTTTCAATCTCACGGAACTCGTCAACGTAGAACAATTCGCGGAGGCTTCGACCGCCGTACCAGTACGAAACTTTTCGATTCGTCTTTTGTCGTTTGAATAGTTCGTAGATGTGACTTCGTAGCGGAGCCATACCGGCACCACCACCGATGTACACCATCTCAGCGTCTGTGTCCTTAATGAAGAACTCGCCGTATGGACCGGAGATCGTTACCTCATCCCCAGGCTTGCGACCAAAGATGTACGAAGATGCCTTACCCGGCGGAGTGCCTTCCGGTGCGCGTGGATGCGGAGAAGCGATCCGCACGTTCAGCATGATGATGCCCTTCTCGCCCGGATAGTTAGCCATCGAGTAGGCTCGAATCACGGGCTCTTTAACATCGGACACGTATCGCCAAACGTCGAACTTGTCCCAGTCCTCGTGGTATTCCTTTTCGATCTCGAACTCTTTGTAGGACTGAACGTGTTTTGGCACTTCGATCTGAATGTAGCCACCAGCTTTGAAGTCGACTTCTTCGCCTTTGGGTAGTTCGAGCACGAATTCCTTAATGAAGGTCGCAACGTTGTGGTTCGACTTGACTTTGCAAAGCCACTTCTTGGTTTCGAATGCCTCCTCGGGCACTTCAACCTTCATGTCCTGCTTGACTGCAACTTGGCAAGACAGTCGGCAACCTTCACGTGCCTCGCGTTTGTTGATGTGAGATTTTTCGGTCGCCAGGATCTCTCCACCGCCATCATGGACCTTTACCAAGCACTGTGCGCAGGTGCCGCCACCGCCGCATGCGGAGGATACGAACACACCTTGGTCAGCCAATGCGTTGAGCAACTTGCCGCCGGCCGGAACGTCGAAGGTCTTCTGGTCATTTACGGTGATGGATACGTTCCCCGTTGCGACCAAGAACGACTTTGCCACAAGGATTAGCACGACGAGGCAGAGCACCACTGCCGTAAACATCAAAACGCCGAGGAATATAGTCATGGTATGAATTCGATTGTTAGTTGTTTTGTCCCTTCCAATCGGAAGGGTGACGCGTCGAAACCTTCGTTAGATTCCGCCAAAGGACATAAACGCCATCGCCATCAGACCTACAACGATGAACGTGATGCCCAGTCCCTTAAGACCGTCTGGTACGTCGCTGTACTTCATTTTTTCGCGAATACCGGCAAGTGCCATGATTGCCAGTGCCCATCCAATACCCGCACCCAAGCCATAGACGCAACTTTGGCTGAAGTTGTAGTCTCGTTCGACCATGAACAGCGAACCGCCCAAGATCGCGCAGTTCACGGTGATCAGCGGAAGGAAAATGCCTAGGGCGTTGTAGAGTGGCGGGAAGAAGCGATCGAGTGCCATCTCTAAAATCTGAACCATCGCTGCGATCGTACCGATGTAACTGATCAGACCTAGGAACTCGAGATTGATCGAGCTATACGAAGGGCTGATCCAGGTCAGCGCGCCTTCTTTGAGCAGTTTGGTGTAAATCAGATTGTTGGCGGGGATCGTGATTCCCATGATCAGGATCACGGCTACGCCAAGCATCGAGGCTGTTTTTACGTTCTTCGAGATCGCCAGGAACGTACACATTCCCAAGAAGAATGCGAGCGCCAAGTTCTCGACGAAGATCGATTTCAAAAAGATATCGAGATACTCATTCATGGCTTAGCCCTCCGCCTCAACTTGATCAGGCTTCCATGTTCGGATCGCCCAAATCGTCAGACCGATAATGAAGAATGCACTGGGTGGTAGGAGCATTAGCCCGTTCGGCGTGTACCAACCGCCTTCGCTGGCGATAGGCATGACTTGAATGCCGAACAGTTTGCCAGAGCCCAGTAACTCGCGGAAGAATCCGACGATTACCAGAATCAGCGAGTAGCCGAGTCCGTTTCCGAGACCGTCAAGCATCGACGGCACAGGTGGGTTTTTCATCGCGAATGCTTCGGCTCGTCCCATCACAATGCAGTTGGTGATAATCAGGCCGACAAAGACAGACATCGTTCGACTTGTTTCGAACGCGAATGCTTTCAGGATTTCGTCGACGCAGATCACCAGTGATGCAATGATCGTCATTTGGACGATGATGCGAATGCTGCTGGGGACAAATTCTCGAATGAAGCTGACCGCTGCATTCGAGCAAATCAAAACTGCGATAACGGCGGCACACATGGTGAGCGCGGTTTCGAGTTTTGTGGTCACGGCCAGTGCCGAACAAATACCGAGCACCTGCAGTGCGATCGGATTGTTATTGATCAGCGGATCGAGAACGATTTCGTTTGGCTTCGATTCAGCCATTGTTGCCTCCCGCTAGTTTGTCGAGGAACGGACGGTAGCCATCATTGAGCCAATAACGCACGGCGTTCGAGACGCCCCGGCTGGTTATCGTTGCTCCTGACAGGCCATCGATTTGGTACTTTGCATCATCACTGCCACCAACCACTTGGCCCTTGATGATTTCGATTTTGATATTGCCTTGATCGTCGCGGACAAGTTTCCCGGGCCACATGGACTTCCACTTGGGGTTGTCGACTTCGCCGCCTAGCCCCGGTGTTTCCTTGTGCTCGTAGAACGTGATTCCCGCGACGGTGTTCAGATCGCTTTCCAGCGAAACGAAACCATATAGCGTGGACCACAGCCCCTTGCCGTAAACGGGCAAGATGACCTTCTTCAGCGTGTCCCCTTCTTTCATTAGGTAGACGCGTCCGAACCGTTCGTGCTGTTTAAAGCCGAAGGT
>CAYQMZ010000714.1:0-4437 GCA_964418725.1 uncultured Pirellulaceae bacterium | reverse complement strand
TTGGCACCCTACTTCTGTCGCTGATGGCCCGTTAGCTTGGCGTCGGAAGTGTTTGTCGGTTTGCTTCGTGTCCTGCGGCTCGACTTCGCATGCTCGAGTTGAGCGGTGTTCATGTCCGAATCGATATCGATCCAACAAGCCAGGAAGTTGGCGCTCCTCTCTCAACGGTTGCCCCCCAAGAGGCAGGTTGGCCCAGCTATTGATGCGACGTTAGCGGCGATTGAGCATCTGGGCTACATCCAGATTGATACGATTTCAGTCGTGCAGCGAGCTCATCATCACACACTGTGGAATCGGAATCCACGGTATGACTCTGGCCAACTGGATGCGCTGGTCGCTGACAGGCACGTCTTCGAATACTGGTCACATGCAGCGGCGTACCTGCCGTTTCGCGACTTTCGATTTAGTTTGCCTCGGAAACATGCGCTCGCCAGTGGAAAGCTGCGGCATTGGTTTCAACCAGAGAAGCGGACATTGAAGAACGTGCTCAAGCGGATCGACGAGGAAGGTCCGTTGATGGCGAAAGACTTTGAAAACACAGGCAACCGCACGGGCGAGTGGAAAGCAAAGCCGGCGAAGCAGGCGTTAGAGCACCTGTTCATGCAGGGCGATTTGATGGTGTCTGGTCGCCACAATTTTCAAAAGATCTATGACCTGACCGAACGAGTGTTGCCCGCGGGCGTCGATACGTCGATTCCCAGCCCGGAAGAATACGCTCGCTTTCTGATTACACGCTACCTGCAGGCAAACGGATTGGGGCAGGCTGCAGAGATGGCTTATCTACGGAAAGGGCAGAAGCAAATTGTTGTGGCGACGTTGCGAGATATGGTGTCGACTGGCGATGTCGTGGTTGTGGATGTTGAAGGCCACGAATACCACGTGTTACCGACAGCGATGGAGTTGCTGAGCGCACCGCTGAGTCGCACCAAACTGAAGATCCTGTCGCCATTCGATAACCTAGTCATTCAGCGCAAACGCTTGCAGACGCTATTCGATTTTGACTATCTGATCGAATGCTATGTGCCGGCGCCGAAACGCCGGTACGGATACTTTTCATTGCCGATTCTTTGGGGCGGCAACTTGGTCGCGAGAATGGATTGCGTGGCGGAACGCAACCAGTCGCAACTACACATTCGTCATCTCGCACTTGAAAAGTCAATCGTTAAATTGGCCGATGCGTTTGCGGACGCGTTGCGCAAGGAACTGAAGTTGTTTCTGCGATTCAACGGTTGTGAGAAAATTCGGTTGCATAAAACTTCGCCCGCCAAAGCTAAGTCCGAGGTTCGTCGCGTACTAAACGACATTGTTGGTTGACACGCCGTCGAGACAATTCCCAAGAGGTTTTCTCGCTGAAGCCATTCCAAATTGTCACGCAGCGGATTCAGCCAACGAATGTAGAATCCAACGGGTACCGTCGAAGTTGTCGAAACATTTATCTTGCCTCCGCGCCACACGTAATTGAATCGCGCTGGTTTTCGTGCCGCTGAGCAGACTGGTTCTGCTTGCTGTATGATTTTCGGTTGGTTCTTTTTGAGCCCCAGCCAACTAGTGAGGTCCATTCATGTCTCGATTCATTCCACTTCTTCTATTCGTCTCGTTAATATCGATTGGTTCGCAATGCGAGTGCCTCGCACAGCAGACCGTGACGTCCTTCGAGATTCCGGCGACCGATGAAGGCTTGCCTGGTGAGGGGCCAATTCGGCGCTACGACTGGTTCAAGAATCTGTGGAAGCAAAAGCGAAGTGCTTGGGCGAAGCAAGTCGAGCAAGACCAAGGTGCTGTGGTCTTCTTTGGCGATTCCATCACACAAGGATGGGGGCCGAACATGGGAGACTCGTTCCGCGGAATGAATGTCGCGAATCGTGGCATCAGCGGCGACACGACACGGGGTATGCTGATACGTCTGGAAGAAGACGTGCTTTCGTTGAATCCGGCTGGCGTTGTCATGCTGATGGGAACCAACGATCTTGAAGAAAAGGCAAAGCCACCGACGATCGCTGCCAACGTGAAGAAGATCGTCACAGCGATCCACGAACACAACGCCGACATTCCGATCGTGCTGTGCAAGGTCTTTCCAAGTTCGGCACAAAAGAAACGTACCGCGGAGGACATTAAGGAAACCAACCGGTTGACGATGGAAGCGGTGCGAGGAAACCAGCAGGTTCGCGTTTTGGATACGTGGACGTTGTTCGCCAACAAGAAAGGCGATGCGAAGCCCGAAGAGTTTCCCGATCTGTTGCATCCGAACAAATTGGGCTATGCAAAGTGGGCCAGTGCCCTTCGTCCTGTGTTCGCGACGCTCGGATTTTTGGAACGAGACGCGGATCGTTTCGAAGTGGAGCCAGGTTACACCAGCCTCTTTAACGGTGAGGATCTCGATGGCTGGGGATTCCGACCCAGTTCAGAAAACGACAAGAAGGTCGCTACCAACTGGAAGCGTCGCGACCCCGGTGCACCGCCGTGGCCGATTGTTACCGAAGCCATCAACTTCGACGATCAACAAGCCAGCACCAACGGACGATTCATTGCCACGAACGATCGGCTTGTGGTGACGATTCCTCCCGAAGGTCGCAAAATCCAGCAGTTCTACACACAACGCGACTTTCCGAATGACTTTGTCTTGAAGCTTGAGTTTCGCGCGACGCCAAACGCCGACAGCGGAATCTTCCTCCGTGGCAAACAGTTGCAGTGTCGCGACTACAAATTGGCAGGGCCTTACAAAGACCTGAAGAATTACAAACCTCAGGACTGGAATGAGGTGGTGATATCTGTGAAGGGACAATCCGCGCATTGCACATGCAACGGCGAAGTCCTGGAGGCAGACTTTAAGATTCCTAAGAACGGTCCGATCGGTGTTGAAGGTGATCGAGGTCAAATCGAATACCGACGCATTCGATTCAAGGAAACGAAACCTGAATTGCCCCGTTCGACGCCCGAGCAACAGGGCGTGTCATCCGCTGCCGTCCTGAACTTTGTCGAAGCTTTGGATAAGATCGATTCCGTTCACAGCATTATGTTGCTGCGGCATGGAACGATTGTCGCCGAAGCCTGGTGGGCTCCCTTTCAACCAGACGATCCGCACCAGTTGTATTCGCTAAGCAAGAGTTTCACCTCGACGGCGGTAGGTATGGCCATCGAGGAGGGCAAGTTAACACTTGATGATCTGGTGATTTCATTCTTTCCGGATGATTTGCCGAAGGAAGCAAGTCGCAGGCTCTCGTCCATGCGAGTTCGTGATTTGCTCACGATGTCGACCGGCCACGACGCGAAGGATTTGCGAGAGTTCACGTTCGATACCGATGACGATCTGGTGAAGCAGTTCCTTGCGCTGCCCGTTCAGCACGAACCTGGCACGCACTTCTTGTACAACACGCCGGCGACATTCATGTGTTCCGCGATCGTGCAAAAGGTCACTGGGCAGAAGATTATCGACTACCTTCGTCCCCGGCTGTTCGAGCCGTTGGGGATTGAGAATCCGACGTGGAAGGAGAGTGCCCAGGGCGTGTGTGTTGGTGGTTTTGGCTTAAACGTGACCACCGAAGACATTGGGCGATTCGGGCAGCTACTTCTGCAACATGGCGAATGGGACGGAAGGCAACTGATTTCTGCTGATTGGATTTCGTGGGCAACCGGTCGCCAAGTTTCCAATGGCAGCAATCCGAACAGTGATTGGAATCAAGGATACGGCTTTCAGTTTTGGCGTTGCCGTCACAACGCCTACCGCGGCGACGGTGCATTCGGCCAGTTTTGTATTGTTATGCCGGAACAAGATGCGGTTCTGGCCGTAACGAGTGGCACCAGCAACATGGGGCAGATCATGCAACACGCTTGGGACCATTTGTTGCCCGGATTTCGCGACGATAGTCTGAAGAAGAACGATGAGAGCCAAAGGGCCCTGGAGAAGTTTCTATCGGAGCTAGAGCTTCCGCGGTTGGATTCTGATGCTTCAAGTGACCAAGGTGCAAGGGAAGAACATCGGGGCAGATACAAAATCGCCGAGAACGATCACCAAATCGAAGTTGTCGAGCTTAAGCCTAGTGAGCTCGTGATTCACGTAAAGGAAGCGGCGCCGATTCGCCTCCCGCTCAGCAGTGGGCAATGGAAGCGATCGCGTATTCCGAACGTCAAGCCGCTGGTTCAGAGAACGCCCAACGCATCCGACGTTGGCATTGCTACGAACAGCAACTGGAAATCGAATGCGTTACACGTTCGGACTTGGCTGTACGAGTCGCCCTTTCGCGCGGACATTGTCTGTCAGTTCGACGGCGACAAGCTGACGGTCGAAGTCGCACAGAATGTGAACTTTGGACCGAAACGCTTCGAATTGTCGGGTGTGAAAGAGTGACTGTCTCTCAACACTTATCGATGGTCTGAAGACGGCGGACGCCAGTTTAGGGTTTGGCGTTACTGGCCGCTTTCGCTCGCTCTGCAAGCATC
>CAYQMZ010000713.1:0-4439 GCA_964418725.1 uncultured Pirellulaceae bacterium | reverse complement strand
AAACCGAACCGGCCGCAACCGAATAGACAATCATCACGTTGCTGGGCGGAATCATCAGACCGGTCGTTGCCGCGGTCGTGGTTACCGCGACATTGAAATCGCGATCGTAGCCCTTTCGATTCATTTCCGGAATCATGAATCCGCCGATCGACGAGACGGCAGCGGCCGACGAACCCGAAATAGAACCGAACAGCATGCAGGTCAGCGTGTTCACGTAACTCAAGCCTCCCGGAACGCTGCCGACCAAGACGCTCGTGAAATCAATCAATCGTCGAGCCAATCCGCCGCGGCCCATCAAGTTCCCCGAAAGTATGAAGAACGGAATCGCAAGTAACGCAAAACTGTTGACTCCATCAGCGAGCTTGAGTGCCAACAGTACGCCAGGATCGGATGAGCCTTCCGCCAAGATCGCCATGGCTCCAGACAGCAAAATCGCCATCGCGATGGGGACGTCCAACAAGAGCAGGACGGTAAACGAAACGACGAGGACTGCGGCGACTTCAAGCATCCGCTTCTCCCGCTTCATTCAGCGGCCATAGCATCTCTTCCAGTGCGAACAGCAAAATGAAGACGCCCGCGAGCGGTACCGCGACGTAGACGTATCCCATTTTCCAGCCAAGTGCCGGTGTGGTTTGCTCGGCCGCAAACGCGTCAAACACGATTCGCGTTCCGCCATAGAGAAACACCAACACCGTCGTGAGGCAGACGAGACCGAACTTCAACCAACGCATGCCATTGCGAGTATCTCGATGCATGAGGCCAACCAAGAAATCGATGCCCAAGTGCTCACGACGGCGAAATGCCAACGCGCCGCCAAGCATCGAAACCCAAATTAGCAGGAACCGCGCTAGTTCCTCCGTCCATTTCGCCTGTTCGCCGACGATGTAACGCGTCACAACACCCCAAACAACATCCAAGACCAGCGTGCTGATCGCGATAACAGCCAGCACTTCCAATACCCGAACAAGGACCGCGTTCAATCGACCGAGGGGCGTTACATCTCCATCAGGCTTCGGTTCACTCACCCGTCGAAACTCCCTGCATAGCCGCGAGCGTCGCCTTAACCTTTTCGTCTGTCACCTTGTCGAGCATCGGCTTAGCCTTCAGTGCAAAGCTTTGCGTGTCCACCTCGTGAACGGTGACACCCTCTGCTTCAGCCTTTTCCCTCGCTTGCCGAGTTGCTTCCGTCCAAAGATCACGTTGAACGGTCGCCGATTCATTGGCCGCCGCCTGCAACCACTGTTGCTGTTGCGTCGTCAGATTGCTCCACGTTTTCGTCCCGACCAGCAGGACATCGGGGATTCGAGTGTGGCCGTCGAGCGTAAAGTGTTTACAGACTTCGTAGTGTTTCGTGGAGGTGAACGTTGGGAAATTGTTTTCCGCGCCGTCAACGATTCCTTGAGCCAACGACGAGTAGAGTTCGCCCCACGCGATAGGCGTCGGCGCAGCTCCGATCGTTTCGACCATTTGTATGGCGGTCGCGCTGTTCATAACGCGGACCTTCATGCCCTGCAGATCTTCGGGGCTTTTGATTGGCGACTTGCTGTAGAAGTTTCGACTTCCTGAATCGTAGTAGCAAAGTCCGCGAACGAACTTAGCTTCGCCTTCTACTAACAGTCGCTGCCCAATCTCGCCATCCAGCACGGCCCAAAAGTGGGCTTCATCTCGAAAGACGTAGGGCAAACCAAACACCGCCATTTCTGGCACGAAGTTCTCGACGACTGCCGCCGAAGTTTTCGTCATCGACAGAGAGCCGTTTTGCAACTGCTCGATGCATTGTTTTTCAGAACCAAGAACGGCCCCTGGGTAAATGTCGATCGTCATCTCACCATGCGAGATAGACTCCAATCGATCACGCATATGCTCGATCGCTTGGTGGACTGGGTGTCCGACATCCAAAGCGTGCCCAAGTTTGAGAACGATTCGCGCCTGATCATCGCCGCCAGTGGAACGCTGGTAACGGCGAAGTGTCGAAAAGCCAGCGGTCGTCAGTAGAACGCCGACGAGCAATCCGCTCACGAAAATAGAAGTGGCTTTGCTCATGTGTTTAAGCGCTGTAAACACCGCCGTTGATATCCAGCGTCGCGCCGGTGATGAACCCGTCATACTCCGACGCAAGAAAGACCACAGGCCTAGCCACATCGTCAGGATCGCCTGCTCGGCCGATCGGAATCCCGGCAACCGTATTGTCTGCGGACTCCTTCGTCGTGTGCGTCTGATGGAATCGCGTACCAAGAATCAGCCCCGGCGCAACTGCGTTGACTCTCACGCCACGCGGTCCGAGTTCCGACGCCAGCGATCGAGTCCACGTAAGGGTGGCTCCTTTCGCTGTGGAATAGCAGAGTGATCCCGCGTGTCCGCCCTTGCGTCCGGCAAGCGACGCAAGGTTGACGATGCTGCTCGCCGAATTCTCACACAGATGTGGGACACACTCGCGAGTAACCAACATCATGGATGTAAGGTTGACGTTCATCACTTTATTCCAGAAGTCTACGTCGACTTCTTCCAACGTCTTTCGGCCGATGAGATCGCCGGCATTGTTGATCAGTATGTCAATTCCGCCAAGAAATTCAGCAGTTGATCGCACGAAGTCTTTGACTGTCTGCTCGTAAGTCAGATCCGCTTGAAAGGCTTTCGCGGCCAAGCCTTTATTCGAAGCCGCGTCCACCAGACCGTCCGCGCCTGCGCGACTGGTGTGATAGTGGATCGCGAGTTTGCATCCTTCGTCGATTAGGCGTTCGACGATTGCCAGTCCTAGCCCTTGGCCGCCGCCTGTCACGACGACGCGTTTCCCTTGTAGTTTTCCCATTGTCTCCCCCAGTGTTTGAACGCTGATTGTAGAGATCCAGGGTCGCATACGGGAAGTGACCTGTGCGAATAGACTCTTTCAAGCCCACAGCCGAAAGCTTGCCACTTACGGGCTGCTCACTTCGCCGCCGTCACGAGTGTCTGCGACTCAGCTTCGACGATAGCCAAGTAATCTCGATAAAGCCTATTTGAGGAACGCCTCAGGTTTTCAGCAAAAACCACGTTGTCAGCAGTACGCAGAAAGCGATGATACTTCGCCTGCCGCTTTTGTTCGCTTGACGCATTGTCTGCACCATCGCTCAATTCTCGGTAGCGAGGATAGTCTTCATGTCCTTCAACGACGCGCACAAACTCCGCACTTCGATTCGTCAGCAACTCCGTGGCCAAAGGATTGAGAACATTGCTCAACTCGGGCCAACGAGACTTAACATCGGCTGCGATTCGCTGACTCAACCTCTCGACCTCCCGTCCGGATCGCTGGGTCCTCGAGCGCCTACGTGGGCGATTGGATGACAGACGGGCTGCCTCTGCAATACGATTTTCGCCACTTAGGCCAAGCTGCGCCGAGAGTCCATCCAGAATGACTTTCTGCACAGGCGAAGCCAACTGCAACACGCTTTCGTAAGGTTCGTTGTCGGAGAGGAGATCTGCGTCGTCGTCTTTGCCGAACTTGCCATGCACACTCAGGAATTCACCCGATGAAGTGGCTGGAATGTCAATGGTATCAGAGTCGAGCAACGTGAATGCATGCGCCTCAGCAAACGAAATGGCACCGTCCGCATTGTAGTCTGGCCGCTTGATTGGCTTGCCAGTTCGATCGATTCCAGTGAACGCCGGCCAAAAGCTTGAACTGTACTCGACGTAGTTGGACTCGTAGATTTCCGCCGTGCAGCCAGACGCAGGTTTGTCATGAACGGTTGCGAAGAACCCAACGCGGCGTTGTGGGGAAAGTCCTTGTTCCGGATCTCCGTCTTTGAACACCAACCTGGCGAAGCCACCGGCATAGCACTGCACCATAACCACGACGACATCAACTTCTTCGTTCATCCCGTCCAATAGACCCGCCAACTCGGTCATGGCCAGCGATTGGTTGCTCCACATCGCGATCGTCGTGTTGTACTCAGCCCGCCTGCTTCGGGATCGATGGCCGTGCGCCGTCACGTACAGGATCAACCGGTCGCCCTTGGTCAGGCCGTTACCAACATCCGAAAACCACTTCCGAATATTCTTAGGTGAAGTCTTTCCGCGGACGCCTGCTATTTCGTGGTCTCGATAACTAAGCCCAAGATCGTCATCGTCCCCAAAAAACTCCGCCATCAGCCGATGTGCTTTAGGTAGCGAGTCAGGGTCGACCAGCTTTACGTCCCTACCGGTCTCTTTCCCATCCGCGAAATAGATATCGTGTTTAGCGTCTCCAAGGCCTAATCGATCGAGAGTCTTCTGCAGTAGCAGAACATTCTTCTCCAGCGATACCTGATTCGAGTCAGGACCAGCACCGCCACCGATCGTAAGGAAGTAATCGCGAGCCTGCGATTCGCCTGCCAAAACGGCAACCATGAAGACAATCGCACAGATTCGAGTCGGCCACTGCATCCGCAAACCCCAAAGAACGGTGAAGGCCGAGCGAGTAC
>CAYQMZ010000712.1:0-4456 GCA_964418725.1 uncultured Pirellulaceae bacterium | reverse complement strand
GATGGAGCACAACGTTGCGGCCGGCGACCTTTGGCGAATGTGCCAAGTCAAAGACGCCCCCATTCGCGACTGGGTCAAGCTTGCCGTTACTCGAGCAAAAGCAACGGGTTGGCCGATCGTATTCTGGCTGAATGAAGAACGGGCGCACGACCGGGAACTCATCAAGAAAGTCAACGCCTACCTAAAGGACCACGACACCTCGGGAATGCAGATTGAAATCCTGTCCCCTATCAAAGCGACCGAGTTCACGCTGAAGCGAATCAAAGCAGGCGAGAATACGATCTCTGTGACCGGCAACGTGTTGCGTGATTACCTGACAGATCTTTTCCCGATCCTAGAGCTTGGCACCAGTGCCAAAATGCTCTCCATCGTGCCACTGATGAACGGCGGAGGCTTATTCGAAACCGGAGCCGGCGGATCAGCTCCGAAACACGTTCAGCAGTTCAATCAGGAGAACCACCTGCGTTGGGATTCGCTGGGCGAGTTCCTAGCATTGGCCGCATCACTGGAACACTTGGGAGATAACACAGGCAATCCAAAAGCCAAAGTACTGGCCGACGCGCTGGACGCAGCGACGGGCAAGCTACTCGACACGGGTAAGTCTCCATCACGCAAAGTAAACGAACTAGACAATCGCGGAAGCCACTTCTATTTGGCAATGTACTGGGCAGAGGCGCTGGCTTCGCAATCTGCGGATGCAGACTTGGCTGCTCAGTTCAAGCCGCTTGCAGAATCGCTTTCGGCGAACGAGTCAAAGATCGTCGACGAGTTAAACGCCGTTCAGGGACAAGCGATGGACATTGACGGCTACTACTTCCCAAGTGAAGAACTTGTGCAAAAGGCAATGCGTCCAAGTGCAACGTTCAATGCTGCCTTACAAGACTTTGCCAAGGCATAGCAAGCGAGCGAAAAACCTGTCATTCGATGCCGCGGGTTGATATCGATCCCCGGCATTTCTTGCGTTAGCCACGTTGAATTGAGGCGGCAATGCTCAGTCAAGATCAGGTGCGTTTCGGCGAGTTGGTTTCGCAGATCATTGACTGCAATCCATTTCTACCGGAACGCATTGAGCTTGAACGCAAACTGCTGGGCAGCAACTTTGTCGATGCCAACGCAAACTGGAATCTTCATCCATCGGAACACTTGAAGACCGCGAACCTCACGCTGATCCACGACCAGGCCGAGGAAATCCTAACGTCGGTTGATCTGACAAAGATGTCCCGCTCTGAGTTGCCGATCGTGCTGGACTTGCTTTGGTTCGTGCTGTTCGGCGAGTTCGAAGAAGCCTTCGAGCAGCTTTGGGACAACGGCGGCACAACCGCCGCAGCCGTCTACGATCGATTCATTGCCAGGTGGCAAGAGCTGCTTCCATTCGATCACACGCCGAAGTCTGTCAATTCGCAGGTGCCCCACATCTTCGCAATGCTGTTTCAGATCAGACGGGCATTCAACAACACGTTTCAGCACATCATCGGCAGCTCGCCACCAGTGATCGAAATGCGAGCCAATGTTTGGCGGTCCATCTTTACGCACGACGTACGCCGTTACCTGAAGACGATGTACGGTGCCATGTCCGATTTCCCAACACTGATCACCGGGCCGACGGGATCGGGAAAGGAGTTGGTGGCACGAGCGATAGGACTGTCCGGGTTTGTGCCGTTCGACGTCGCCAAAGGTGAATTCGCCTCGCCACTAAATCGACTGTTCACGTCGCTAAATCTTTCGGCACTCAGTCAAACACTGATCGAGTCCGAGCTATTCGGTCACAAGAAAGGTGCATTCACTGGAGCCACCAGTGATCGGATCGGTTGGCTGGAAGCATGTCCAGCACACGGAGCCGTATTTCTTGACGAGATCGGAGAACTGGATCACGACGTGCAGGTGAAATTGCTGCGCGTCGCACAGGACCGTGTTTTCCAACGCCTGGGAGATACGGAACCTCGGCATTTCAAGGGTCGCATCATCGCTGCGACCAATCGCGACCTTGCTGAAGAAATTCAAGCGGGCCGATTCCGCACAGATTTCTACTATCGACTGTGTGCCGATCAGATCCAGACGCCGTCGCTTTGCGAGCGATATTGTGCAGACCAGTCAGAGCTTGCGCATCTGGTAGAGCATCTGCTAACGCGGATCGTTGGCAGCGAGGGGCCCACATTGGCTGCCGAGTTCTTGCCTTGGGTTCAAGAGAAACTCGGCTCGGACTATCAATGGCCAGGAAACGTCCGCGAACTGGACCAGTGCATTCGCAGTTGGCTCATTCGACAAGACTACCAACCATGCGGAATTCCAAACGCCACGACGGACTCGCGAGACTTGGACCTGGCCGTGGTCCTTGCAAAGTCCAAGATGACTGCGGAAGAATTGGTGGCATTCTATTGCCAGACCAAATACCGAGAGACTGGCAGCTACGTAGAAACAGCCAACCAGCTTGGCCTGGACCGCCGCACCGTGAAAGCCAAAGTAAGCAGCCTTGAAGAATCCAACGACAACTAACGACTGCTAATCTGTTTCGCCAACGTGTCGATCAACCGAAAATAGAACGCACCGGCGTGCCTTCGCTAACAAGCTGAATAGGACGACCATCTGGCATATGGATCGTCATCTCAGGATCGATCCCCATCGCCTCGTAAATCGTCGCGGCCAAATCTTCCGGTGACGTCTTGTTATCGATAGGCAGCTGTCCATCCTTGTCCGACGCGCCGTAAACGATCCCACCTCGAACTCCGGCGCCGGCAACTACGGCAGGAAACAAAGTACTCCAATGGCCTCGGCCCCAGTCCGGCGTTGGCTTAGCTGTCCTGCCCATTTCACCGAGTGCAACGACCAACGTTTCATCGAGCAGCCCTCGATTCTCCAGGTCCTCCAGCAGAGCAGACAAAGCCTGATCAAGCGTCGGCATCAAATGATTCTTGACGTCTCTACTGTGAATATGCGAGTCCCAGCCGTAACCGTCGCACGCATCGTAGTGGACGGTCACAAATCGCACGCCCGCTTCAACCAACCGCCGAGCCAACAACGTTGACTGACCGAAGAGATGACGCCCATAGCGGTCGCGCAGTTGCTTCGGTTCCTTTCTCACATCCAGCGCTTCGCGCGTCTTAGCGGAATTGGCTAAGCCCAAAGCACGCTGTCGCAAAGCGTCGATCTGACTCGCATCCACTCCGTCCAGCAAACGACGTTGCGAATCAAACTGCTGCAGCAGTGAGGCCCTTGCCTGCATGCGTTCCAGATCAATGGAAGGCACCGGAGCCAAACCATCGAACTGAAAGTCAAGTTCTGCGTCCGTGCAATTTCGATAGTATGGATTGTCCTTGGCGTCCCTTCGATCCACAGTCGTCGTCAATGGATTGTAAGGCGATCCAAGCCAGCCGGCGTACTCACCCGGGCGGACATACTGGCCTTCCGCTTGCAACCGGCCAAGTCGATTCGGCACGACCATGTAGCTTGGAAGCTCTTTCACCAAACCATCACGAGCCTGCGAGACTTTCTCAACGACCGATCCCATCGAAGGCCAATCTTGTGGCGTCGCACTAAAGCCGCCGCCGATTGGAATATGCCAACGATGTCCGGTCTGAATGTAATGCCCGCCGCCGCTATGGTCATTGAAGTCATGCGACATCGAACGAATCACGCAGAACTTGTCGGACGCGGCCGCCAGCTTCGGCAGGTGTTCGCAAATTCGCAGGTCGGGCGTCTTGCAAGGAATCGGTTGAAACGGACCGCGAATGTCACTGCTCGCCTCGGGTTTCATGTCGAATGTTTCAAATTGGCTCGGTCCGCCAAAGAGAAACAGGAAGATCACCGATTTGGCCCGTGGCTTTCGGGAGGAACCGTTCGACGCGGCAGACTTCGTTTGCGTTGCTTCCGCTGCAAGTAGCTTTGGCACCGTCAGCCCAAGTAACCCGCCTGCTCCAGCCTCAAGCATGGTTCGTCGAGAAATGCCAGCGCAATTACGACTTTGAACTCCGCCGATTCTTAACATGCTTACCTCTAGCTACTGACGAATTCGATCTGCGGGCAAGCTCGACTCAATTGCTGACGCGACCTAGTCCGATTGCCACACGATCACCTCAAAACTGGCAAACGCGAACTTATTTTAACAGATTCGGCAGCTGATTGATCAATCCTAAAGTTCTGCCCAAATCAGCGTCAATTTCGGCAGCAGAACAGGAGTCTTCACGATCTTCGCGAGAAGCACCGAAGTTAGAAGCGCAGAGAACGCGGAGACTTTCCTCAGCCGGCAGTGGGTCGCCGTTTCGTGAATCGTACTTCACGCTCACCCTGGGAGGGTCCTGAAGCGATAGATGCCTCGGTGCCTCATAGCCCTCTCCTCGCCTGAGGCTCGACTCTCCCAGAGGGAGAATGAAGCTTACCGGCAAGCCTGCAATCAGTAGTCATCAACACGTAACGGCCCAACTACACCTCAGCCCTTTCAGAGACGCCACTCTGCGAACTC
>CAYQMZ010000711.1:0-4457 GCA_964418725.1 uncultured Pirellulaceae bacterium | reverse complement strand
AAGCTGTCACTCCGATACCGGGACATTTTGGAGAAAGTCTATCGTCGGCCCGCACTAGGTATCTTGGCTTCGATCGTCATTCCAATAGTCGGGTTCTACTTTGGCACTACGCTGACGGAGCAATTTTTTCCGCCGGCCGACAGGGACCAATTGAACGTGCAACTGGAGTTACCGGCAGTCGCCTCCATGTCCAAGACCCAGCGAATCGCCGAGCAAGCGCGTATTCTGCTGCTCGAAGACGATGGCGTTGAGTCGGTCGACTGGTACCTCGGCGAGAGCGCACCTTCGTTCTACTACAACATGCTGGCCAATCGTACTCAGGCGTCGCAGTATGGAGAAGCGCTAGTTCAGCTGAAAGAATCGCGTGGCCTGCGTCCTCTCATCCATCGCCTACAGGCGCAACTGGATAACCAATTTCCTTCTGCACGATTCATTGTCCGGCAATTAGAGCAGGGGCCGCCATTCGAAGCCCCGATTGAAATTCGTCTGTCCGGTCCCGGGATCGACACGCTTCGCGACTTAGGCGATGAAGTCCGTTCCGTCCTAGCGTCGACTCCGAAAGTCGTTCACGTGACCACACACCTGGGCGAGGACTTACCAACGTTTTCCTTGAACATCGCCCAAGAGAAAGCTCGTATCGCCGGTGTCTCGCAAATGGAAATCGCTAGGCAACTCAACGCGTCGCTGGAGGGCGCCGTCGGCGGTCTGGTGCTGGAAGAGATCGAGGAACTTCCAGTGCGTGTGAGGGCAGGGGACGACGTTCGCTCGGACCTTGATCGAATCACTTCGCTGCAAATCATGGCAACCAGCTCTGACAATGTTCGACGGCCCGTTCCTCTTTCAAGTTTGGCGACAGTCGATCTTGTCCCCAAAGTCCCTAAGATTCAGCGGTTTGATACGCAACGAGCTAATGAGGTGCGCGGCTACTTAGAAGCTGGCACGTTGCCCGCCGACGTGTTGGCGGATTTTCAGCAGCGACTTGACGCGTCGGGTATCGAGTTTCCACCGGGCTATGAATTGGAGTATGCGGGCGAGGCATCGAAACGTGACGAAGCAATCGGAAACCTCATGTCCAGCGTGGGCGTGCTGCTAGTCGTGATGGTCGCGACTCTAGTACTTTCCTTCTCAAGTTACCGCATCGCGGCAATCATCGGCGCGGTGGCGTTCCTATCGGTTGGGCTGAGCCTTGGAGCATTGGCTTTGTTTGGCTATCCGTTCGGATTCATGGCGATCGTGGGAACCATGGGGCTTATCGGTGTCGCGATCAACGACACAATCGTGGTGATCGCCGCGATCCGCGAAGACGAGAGTGCGAAGGCAGCTCATCCGGTCGCGATGGCCAACGTCGTCCACCGAAGCACACGACATGTCCTAGCGACGACGTTGACCACGATCGCTGGCTTCATTCCCCTATTGCTTGAGGGCGGAGGATTCTGGCCTCCTTTGGCAACGGCAATCGCGGGTGGAGTTTCGGGGGCAACGATCTTGGCATTGCTGTTCGGCCCAAGCTGCTACGCCCTACTCATGAGGCCCCGTGAAGCCAAGACTAATGCGGAGCCTGCGGTAGAGAACGTGCCCGCGAGTCAACTGCGAACGGCGGTTTAAAGCCTGAACATCGGCAAATTCGCCCAAGGCTTCACATGTTTTGGTCGCAGCGGACGGGTTACAATCTGGGGACCTCAACGCTTGGATCGAACGGATCCCGATCGTTTCTATGGCACCGTCCATTGACTCCAAGCGTCGCCCCACAGCCTGACAGGCTACCCCAAATTGCAACAGCGCGACCAAGAGCATACGACCTGAAATGAAAAGACTGTCTTTCAAACTGACCTTGTTGGCCACCATACAGATCTCCTCGCTGCTCAGCCCTAACACCCTGGCGGAATCCCCGGCCGCTTTGATTGGTCGCTGGGACATCACGATGCAAGGAGCGAAAGGAGATTTCCCGTCGTGGCTGGAAGTTCGGAAGTCGGGGAACTCGACACTGGTCGGGGCTTTCTGTGGCCAGTTCGGCAGTGCGCGTCCCGTTTCGAAAGTCAATTTCGACGGGCAACGTTTCTACTTTTCCATTCCGCCGCAATGGGAGAATCGCAAGGACGACCAGGTGATCGTAGGCACGCTCGCATCTGGAAAACTGAGTGGTACGACAACCGACGAGAACGGCGATACGTTGAAATGGACCGGTGTCGCAGCTCCATCGTTGGAACGCAAAGAGGCCCCAACTTGGGACGAGCCCATTGAATTGATTAACGGTAAGAACCTGCAGGGATGGAAGCCTCTGTTACCTGGCGTAGAAAACGGATGGGTTGTTGAGCAGGGAGTTCTTTACAACGAGTCACCTGGCCAGAACATCGCAACAGAGCGCAAGTTCGAGGACTTTAAACTCCACGCCGAATTCAAATATCCCAAAGGTAGCAACAGCGGGATCTACCTACGGGGCCGCTACGAGGTGCAGATCGAAGACAACTTCGGCGGCAAGGCTGACAGCCATCACATCGGCGGAATCTATGGTCACCTAACGCCTTCGTCCAATGCTGCGAAGCAACACGATGAATGGCAAACTTACGATATCGAGCTCGTGGGCCGACGCATCACCGTGGTCCTCAACGGCGAACGAGTCATTGATCGAGCCACCATCCCCGGTATCACCGGCGGCGCGTTGGACAGTAACGAAGGGCAACCGGGTCCGATCTATCTGCAAGGCGACCATGGCCCGGTCTGGTTTCGTAAGCTGACGATCTGGCCGGAAAAATGATCCGCAACGCAATTGGTGTGGCGGCGCGCTTTAACCGCGAAGACCAAACCGCACAACGGTGATCCTAGCTGACTCACCCATGATCTTGCCAAACTTCCGCCACCCTAGAACTGGTTGGGATGAGTTTAGCCAGCGTGCTTTTTGTCATCGTAGATTCGGGGTTGGCCAGGGTCGTCTGGATTGATACCTGCCTTGATCATGGCCAACCGTTCGTTGTGCTGCAAAATCAGACTGACAAGGTGTTTTGCCGTCCCGGCCAGGACACAGAATCCCACGAAAATCCAGATGCCGTTGTGATCGATTGTCCGCAGGACACCGTCCCAGAATGTAGGGCTATTGGCTTCTTGGGCTAGTAAAGGCAGCATTTCGCGTTCTCCCGCTGGTTTGATTTCTGTACTGAAATGGTGTTCGCTGATGCCAGCCAACTATTTCAGTAGACTTTGGCCAACCACGGCGTTTTCAATCTGAACCGTCGCCAAGGCTACGTCCAGTCGGACATAGCATACGCCAACTCGAAGGAATTGACATGAAAACCAGTCGCAAAGCCACTATCGGTGCTCTTTTGGGAATCGTAGTTGTGGTCACGGTCTCTGTTTTTGCACAACGACCACGTCGCGGCGGAGACTCGAGTCTGGCGAATAATCCGTTCCGAGGAATCGTTGCAGGTGGCAAACTGGAGAAGGGCCTATTCCCTATTCAGTCGACCGGAGTCAGCACAGCGGCGACAAAACAAGCAGCCGAAGCCTTCCTGGACTGCCTAACCGACGAACAGCGAGCTCGAACAGAGTTTCCCGTCGACGACCTTGAATGGCGAAAGTGGGACAATCGCCACTTCTACAAACGACAGGGTATCGGCTTTGACGAAATGACCGAGGAGCAACGCAAACTTGCCTTTGGATTGATGCAGGCCAGCCTAAGTGCCAAGGGGCTGAAGCTGTCGCAGGACATCATGAAGCTCAACGGTACGCTTGCTGAATTGTGTGACAACTTCGAAGAATACGGCGAGTGGCTCTACTGGATCACGATCATGGGCGAACCATCATCCGACAAGCCATGGGGCTGGCAAGTGGATGGGCACCACCTGATCATCAACTATTTCGTACTAGGCGACCAAGTCGTCATGTCCCCCGTTTTCGTCGGCAGTGAACCCGTCCATGCAACCTCGGGAAAATTCAAAGGTACGATCGTGTTGCAAGACGAGCAAAACAAAGGACTGGAGCTCTTGAAATTGCTAAACGCTGAGCAGCAAGCTGAAGCGATCCTAAACAAGACGAAGACCGGGAACGATTGTTTGGCGCAGGCGTACAAGGACAACCTTGATCTCGACTACGCAGGCATTCCGGCTTCGAAACTGAACAAAGACCAGCAGGCGTTGTTGCTTGAGGTTGTGAAGCTCTACGTTGGAAACATGGCAGCGGGGCATGCCAATGTCAAAATGAGCGAAGTGCAATCACACCTTGACCGCACATACTTTGCGTGGATTGGCGGAGACACAAGCGAGAGCGTCTATTACTACCGAATCCACAGCCCTGTACTCCTGATCGAATTTGATCACGAGCGCCGCGTCGCACCTTTCCGCTCCGCCAAACCCAGCCGAGATCACATCCATGCGGTGTTGAGAACACCGAATGGCAATGACTACGGGAAAGATCTATTGCGGCAGCATTACGAGCATCACCATGCGAAGTAGCAATCGCTAGGG
>CAYQMZ010000710.1:0-4474 GCA_964418725.1 uncultured Pirellulaceae bacterium | reverse complement strand
CAGTAGGAACGGTCAGCGATTCAAACGGGCTCTGATGTGTCCCGATTCGCCCTAGTCGTCATCCTGGTGTTCCATTCGCCAACCCGGTAGCGTCACTGATTCGTTCGGCTCAGTGAGTTTTCCGTACAACTCTGGCCTTCGAGCCTTGATGTAGCGTTGCCCCGAAGAGTTGTCGATCTTGGCTCCTGTCAGGGTCGCCACAACGACGTCGTCGCCCAGTGCATTGCTTTCGGCAACAATCTCTCCCTATGGATCGATCACCATGGCCAAACCAGGCTTGATGGTGTCGTAGTCTCGCCCGATTGGGTTCGAGAAAACGGCGTACACACCATTCTCGTAGGCACGCGTGGGCAACCACCGCATCAACCACTCTCGTCCTTTGGGGCCCTGAAACTCTTGGCGAAGGGCCACGGGGTCGATCTCTCGTCGTTCCCAAAGCTGCGGGTCGACTTTCCCACGGCCCGGCATCACTGACGGCAGGCAGCAAGTCACGTGCGGCATGAAGATGACTTCTGCGCCCAGCATAGCCGTCATGCGAACGTTTTCGGGCAGGTTATTGTCGTAGCAAATCAGGAATCCGATGCGGCAGCCAAGTAGATCAATGACGTTGTATCCCGCTCCCGGCTGGAGATGCGGATTCACAAACGGATGAAGCTTGTGGAATTTTGTCACGAATCCTTCAGGACCCACGGTCACATAGCTGTTGTACACGTTCCGTTCGTCATCACGTTCGAAGAGCCCAGCCATCACGTACGTATTCGACTCGCGTGCGATATCGATCAGGGTTCGCACGGACGGGCCATCCGGAACAGGTTCGGCGATTTCGAGTAACTGGTCCTTGTCGAGGCTCTGAATCCAGCTGTAGCCCGGAATGCATCCTTCATGGAAGCTGACGATTTGGGCTCCCTGTTCGACTGCCTGGGCGGTAAGCGAACGAATTCGTTCTAGGTTGAACGCCTTGTCCCCGTCCTTATTCTCGAATTGCGCGGTTGCTACCCGTAGGTTTTCCATTTGCTGTTCCAATCACGACCGATAATGCCGAGCCGACCCCAAAGCCGGTCTAGCCAGCTGCGATTGGACATCGTAACGCATGCGGCCGCGGACGGTGCAACGAGAACGTTGCAGATCAACGCAAAACGAATCTACTGCTGATTCGCACCCACTATCGTGAAAGCTAGGGCATTAGAGAAAGAGAGTGTTTCACCGGCTTTTCCGGGAAGTTTTGCTTCCGGGGGATCTCGATCTCAACGATTGTGCCATCGCTTGAGGAATCAAAATTGACGGTGCCGTTGAGAACCTCCGCACGATGCTGCATGCCTACCACGCCAAAGCTGTCTTGATCGACCGTCGACATATCAAAGCCGCATCCGTTGTCTTGCACGACGATCTTGATGCGTTCATCGTCGCTTTGCAGATTGACCTGGACTGAATCTGCACCGCTGTGCTGTCGGGCGTTACAGATCGCTTCACGTGCCATGCGGAACAACATGCGTTCCGCCAACAGTGGCAACCGTGGGAAGTCGGGATTTGCAGAGAAGTCCGTGCCAAAGTTGTATTGCTTTTGGTCGTCGTTGACGGCTACTTCTAGTGCAGAAACGAGTCCGACTTCGTCGACAACGCGTGGTTTTAGATAGTCAATTGTTTGCCGTGCATCTTCAATGGCTTTGGCCAGCACTTCGGAAATCAGCTGGACGTTTGCTCGTTCCGCGGACTCCACAGGTAGGCTCGCCGTGATGGATTCGGCATACATCTGAGCACCGATCACGTCTTGGACGAATCCATCATGGATATCGTGTGCAATCAATTCACGCTCTTGCTCGCGGAAGTCCAGCATTCCTTGCAGTTGCCTTTGAATCGACATCCGGCGCTCGTTTTCCAACTGCAAGTCGTGGTACTGAGCCCGTAGGGAAACCGACTCACGCTTGTAAACCATCATGCAGATGCCGGCGGCTCCGAGGTTGCAACCAAGGAACAACAGCCACGGGAGCATTGCCGGCCGAAATCCGGCGCGTTCCTTTTCGGTTGCGGTGAGCAGAAAGTGTCTGCCTCCTACGACAGCATCGGCGACGTAAGAATGACTGTCACTGGAGACGACTGTCGCCGCGCAGTCCATCGACTTGAGTTCGCCTGTGTCGAGGGCCGTTAGATCTTTGATGTCGACCGTCATGTCTGCTGAGTTCAGTGACGAATTGCACCCCATATCGCAAAGGGTGACGAATAGCAGACCGTATTTGTCGTCAGGCACAGAAGACGCGACGCGGCAAAACACTCCGTAACGGGCCACTTCGAGTTTGTACCAGCGTCGACAGTCGGTGAGAAACGCCCCTTCGCGTTGTAGTGCCTTCCGACTCGCGGGCCCCGACCGCTGCAGCCCCAACAGCGGCGCCGTTTGTTCATTAAATGGATAGACGAAACGAATTGGTCGAACTGACTTACTCGCATCGGGAGCAACGGTTCGCCCATTGCGGTAGCCAACGATCTGTCGAGCTTCTCCCAATTCGGCGCTCATGGCCAATTCGACGGACGCCCGTTCACTTGGCGGTATGAACGGTAGCCACTCAGCAGAGTGAAATCCGTGCTTGCGAAGGAACGGTGCGGCTAGGTTTGCAAATCGTTCAGAGTCCAGGTCTGGCTCGCGTTCAAGCTGTTCGGCAAGGCTTTCGACTTTGCGAACCGTCGCACGCATTTCATCAGCCACGGCTTGCGTCTGTTCTGTACCCAGTTCGTAGAGTCGTGTCTCTTGAATGCTGTTGCAGAGCTGGATACCCAAGTACAACGCCACTAGCGAGAGCATTAACCCACCGACGAGGGTCAACGTCGACACTATGAACGGCCTGTTTTGCATTGTTTGGAGAGTCATGGCTATCGCCATGACACTTGCGGGCGGGATTAGTTGAGTTGTTCTCAGCAACGTCGTTTGTTGCAGGAACATGACCTGGCAAGTATTGCTGGCTAATCCGGTCAATTCTATCGACACCCCCCAAGCTACGGCAACAAAAGTTCGTCCGTTTTGGATAAGGGGCGTGGTGCCAAATATGCTGCTACAAGACGGGCCTACCAAAGTAGGTAACCCCTCGTTTTGAAAGTTCGTCCATATATCCAATGGCAATCGCGGTCGTTCGCAAAGCGACGGGCGCGAATTCTGCCACCGTGCTCCCAACAGGTGGGTAGGTAGAATTTTCTGGCGGAGTGAGGTCCGTCAATGCACGTGTACGACTTGCTTCGCGGAAGTCAGGCTCTCATCGATCCGGCGACGGATCGGCCTCGTCGCTCGCATCGGCGGGAGTTGCGAATAGTTCATTGGCGAGGCGTTCTAAGTAGCGGTCGTCCATGACGCCTGTCGCCACAAGCTCATCCAAGACTTCATGCAATAGAATCCTATCCTCAGACCGGCTTGCGAAGTAAGTGACGCTTGGTTCGTTTGGGTGTCTCCACAAGGCGATGGGCAGCCGCTGGCTGACTAGCGCTAAAACGCGTCGTGCCGTTGGGTTTGGTGGCAAACCTAGCTCGTCCGCAATGGCAGTCGGGAACGCGAAGAACGTCCATGGATGGCCGCCCGACCGAAAGTACTCGTCAGCGTCGAAGCGATAGTCGATTTCGAGTCGTTGGTCTGTCATTGCCAGCTAGCCTGGGCAAGACGCGAAAAGCCATTGCTACAAGAGAACTCGCCGACCAAATGTTCTGCCAGCCTTGCGTGGCAGCGATCTCCCAATTTGGGTTCATTACGGCTACAACATGATAGCTGTGGGCCGAGCCTGAGCCAAAGTTGCGGAAATCCGATCACACCAGCGGATTCTGTGGCACAGTGTTCGGCCGGCACTCACCACGTGAAACCGAACACTTTCACCAGGACAGGCCATGCGAATCCTTCAGGCGGTTTTCGCCACAACGACCCTCTTTACGATCTTGATGGCCCTTGGGTGCGGCCCGACAGCGGAGACTGGAGACAGTTCTTCGGACACTAACGGCGCGGGGGACACCCTGACGATAGCCGTGATTCCAAAGTGTACAGGCGGTGAGTTCTGGGAGACGGTCGAGCAAGGCGTTCGGAAGGCCGGCGAAGACCTGAAGGTGGAAATCAAATGGGAAGGAACGCTGACGGAAACGGAAATCGCCGAACAAAACCGCATCATCGAAAATATGATCAACCTTGAGGTCGATGGGATGGCGATCGCGCCACTGAATCCCAAGGCGACTCGAAAGTCCGTTGCCAGTGCTGTGGATGCTGGAATCCCTGTTGTCGTGTTTGACTCGGCGGTCGACGGTGACGCTCACAGTAGCTTCGTTGCAACGAACAACAAGCAAGGTGGAAAGATGGGCGCTGAGAAGCTCGTTGAGCTCATGGGGCAGCCCACCGGCGACATTGTCGTAATGCGTTTCGTTCAGGGAACCGCCAGTACGGAAGCTCGCGCTGCCGGGTTTATTGAAACCGTAAAGGCCGCGGGGCTGAATGTGGTTGCCGATCCGTACCCAG
>CAYQMZ010000709.1:0-4488 GCA_964418725.1 uncultured Pirellulaceae bacterium | reverse complement strand
CCACAAGAAAGGTATCAGTCGTGCAGTGTCCCGTGTGCAATCGCGGTAGCTTGGGATGAATTCGCAGAGCATCCTCTCTTGGAAGTGCACTTTTGTGAGAAGCGTCGCCAACAGGCAGCCCCAGAGCTGAACCGAAGCCCAAGAGCCGTCGCTAAGAAGATAGCTTGCCGAGAACAGTAGTAGTGCAGTGTCCATCGGGTGGCGAGTTATTGTGTAGGGACCGTGACGCACTAGTAACGCATCCTCAGCGCCCAAAGTCTGTTCGTATTTGAAACCTCGATTCGCCAAAATCGTCGACAGGCCCAACGAGACTCCGCACAGTTGCACCGCGAGCGCGCTGAACATGTGCCCTGGCGATTGCAGGTTCGCGATCATTGCGCCGACGATCACAAAGTTGGCGACAACGAGAAGGCGATAGCCGACCGTTCTTCCCTGGAGCTGTGGTATGTAGCTAGTGGGTGAGCCGTGTTTGGATGCACTTCTCGAGACTTCCGCTCGATCATTCACTACTAGGAAGCTCCCTGAAGGCACGCTGAAAATTGCAAGTGCACGCGTCGGACACTAACCCCAATACCACGAGGCACCGACCTGACGAAATTGAACGGATTTGAACGCGTTACGCCCAGGTACGAGATCCACGGCCCCAATGATCAAACGGGTTATCCGATCCGTGGTCTACCGCTATTGATCGTAAACAACGCAATTCCTTGCATAACTGGATGCATCCAGCTTGCTCAAACGTGACGGACTTTTCTGTGACAAATGTCACCAAACTGGATGGGTAACCTCGGGACGTGAGTCTTCCAAAATCAATCAGTTCCTACGGCAATTCGAAACCGGTTGGGCTTGATTGGATGTTTCAGCACACTCGACAATCGTAAGCCTTCTGTGACACGTCTTTCCAGCTTCGTAAGTTCGAGTCGCGTGGGCTCGAGCTGGCCTGACCGTTTCGCCTGATTTTTTAGGAGAGTCCGCCGTGAACAAATTGCGAAGCCGTAAGTCGATCCGTAGCAAGTTCGTTCGGCAGATGTTTTGGCGACTCTGTATCGTCGTGACGGCTGTCATGCTTGGCGACGCTGCGATCGCCGTGGAGAAGCCGAACCGAGTTCGCGTTGCGGCGATTTCATTCGAGCCTACCAAGCTAGACCTTCAGGGGAACACGCAACGTTTGGAGGCGTGGTTTCGGAAGGCTGCCGACGGCGGAGCGAAGATTGCTGTTGCGCCGGAGGGAGCTTTAGATGGCTATGTCGTGAATGAAATCATCGCGTCGGAGATTGCTGCCAACGAGATGCACAAAGTAGCGATCACGACAGACTCGCCGACGATGCAAAGGTTTCAACGCTTGGCCAAGCAATTAGATCTCTGTTTGGTGTTTGGGTTTGCCGAACGTGATGGTGACGATGTCTTCAACACGGCGGCATTCATTGACAACGCGGGAGTCCTTCGCGGCAAATATCGCAAGATGCAATTCCACGAGGGATATGACTCTTCGTGGTGGTTCAATCGCTTGGGGGAAAGTAGCCGAGCTTTCGATACACCGTACGGTCGCTGTGGCGTGATGATATGCAACGATCGTTGGAATCCACTATTGGCAAAGATCCCGGCTGCTGACGGGGCTCAGTTTCTGGTCATTCCGTCGTTCGGCTCGACGTCGACAAGTCAGGACGAAGCTGTTCTGTCTCGCGGTCGCGAGAACGGGCTGCCCGTCGTTGAGGCTAACGTGGGAGTTTCACTGATCGTCAGTGAGAATCAGATCGAAGCGGTTCAGCGTAAACGCGAGGGCATCGTGTTTGGTGAAATCTCGATCCCCAGAGTTCGCGTACGGGACGTGGCCTCGCGCGATCAGGCGGAAGCCGAGTTTCTTGCGTGGCGTGCGCAGGAGATGCCGAAGCGTTTGAAGGAGTATCTGGCGAATCTGGATCCGCGAGCTGAGGCACGGGACCAGGATGTTGTAACGTTAGAGACTTCGCAACTCACGGCGATCGTTGGGAACAATCATTCATATGGTCCGGGAAGACACAGAGCTGGTTACAATGGCCTGTTTTCCATTCGGTCAACTCAAAATGAAACGAATGAGAACCCGTTCGTTGCTGCCTACGCCGGGTGGAACCTAGAACACTACTTTGACGGTCAAATACGAACGAAACGCGAGCACTTTTTCGAACCTCGATTCGCACCGCTGCACGTGCGAAAGTTAAACGACAAGACGGTCGAGCTACATCAGCCGAAAACGCCCGAGTTCCAGGTGGAAAGCTGGACTCGCTTTCGAGCCGTTGAACCAAACGCGATTGACTTTGCCTTTCGGTGCACACCTCACCGAGATGACTACGAGGGGAACTTCTTAGGTGTGTTCTGGGCGTCCTATATCAACTCGCCGCTGAACAAGAGCATCTATTTCTTGGACGGCGAATCGACACTCGAAAAGCCAGTTTGGCGTCAATTCTGCACACAGCAACACAACCGAGACAGCACGATTCGAAACGTGGCCGACCACGTGAGCTTGCGTTTCGATAGTCAGAATGCGCTGTTTGCGAACGAGTCGCCGCTGCGATACTCGCATCCCGTTTTCTATGGTCGCTTTCGGGACATGGTACTGATCTATATGTTTCAGCCGCACACTGGCATCCGGTTTACGCAATCTCCGTCTGGCGGCGGTTTGACGCCGGACGGGTCCGATACGAACCCCGCCTGGGACTTTCAACTGATCATTCCCAATCCTTCAAAGGGCGAGGAGTACGGAATGAACGGACGCTTCGTTTACAAAAGGTGGCAGGGCAGGGAAGACGTGTTAGCAGAAGTGAAGAAGTTTCTTCGTGCCGACGTCCCTGCAAGAATAGACACGGTTCAGTAGATTGTTTCGAGGATACGTTGCGCAAGACTACTTGTTGCTCACGCTATTGATCTTGTCTTGCATCGACTGATCTCGGTCCGTCCGTGTTCCAACTTTGATCGAGGTGGTGATGCGTGGTGCTCCAAGTTCATGCACACGCTCATGGCATCGCTTGACCGCCGCAAACACTGCATCCCAATCGCCGGCAATATTCGTCCCGTAGGCGTGCAACGTATGCTCAAGGCCTGCATCTTCCAGGACTCGCTGACATTCGGCGACATACTTACTGACGGAGACGCCTACGCCCATAGGCACTACGCACAGATCAACGATCACTTTCATGGTGAAGAAGTCTCCGTTGCCAGCTCGCTTTCCGCGGAAGGTGGAACTGCCTACGCTTCCAAACGCTTGGCAATCTCGTCCTTGACGGCGTTGGGGTCTGCGGGCAGGTAAGTCGGAGGATTGGCGTGCGGACAGTCAATGCCTTCTAACTTCTTCTCATGGTAGCCGACTTTGAAGTTCGTGAACTTCAGCCCATGTGCGGTGCTGATAACCACCGTGCGGTCCGTTGGTTTGATCGTCCCTTTGTCGACTAACTTCTTTAGTACCGCGAGTGCAACGCCCGTATGTGGGCAGGTGAACATGCCCGTTAGATCGGCATGAGCTGCGGCGTTTGCGAGTTCCGATTCGGACGCTTGTTCGACGATACCATCCGTTTCTTGAACCGCCTTGACTGCCTTTGCGTAGCTGACGGGATCACCGATTCGAATTGCGTTCGCCAACGTGTCTTGTGCTGTGACGGTTACTTTGTCGGAAAAGCCTTTGCAGTAGGACTCGTAAAACGGGTTGGCTGTTTGAGCTTGAGCAGCGACAAGTCGAGGCATGCGATCGATCAGTTTCAGATCGACCATCAGTTGGAATCCCTTGTGGAGCGCACTGATGTTCCCCAGGTTCCCCACTGGAATGATGATCCAATCGGGAACTTCCCAATCGAATTGCCGAACGATTTCAATGCCTACCGTTTTTTGGCCCTCGATCCGAAGGCTGTTCATCGAGTTGGCCAGATAGATCGAATCGTCCTGAGTCACTTCCTTGACGATCTTCATGCAACCGTCGAAGTCGGTATCGAGCGCCAGAACATGGGCGCCGTTGGAAACTGGTTGAATCAGTTGAGCTGTGCTCACCTTTCCGGCCGGCAGGAAGATCACCGCCGGTATTCCCGCATAGGCTGCGTATGCTGCAAGTGCGGCACTAGTATCGCCTGTACTGGCACAGGCGACGGCGCGAACAGAGCTGCCTCGCTGCATCATTTGCTTCACGACGCTGACCAACACGGTCATCCCCAAGTCTTTGAAGCTTCCCGTGTGGCTGTTGCCGCAAAGTTTGATCCAGAGGTCGGGCACCCCCAGCTGCTTGCCCAGTCGTTCAGCCCAGAACAGATTGGTGTTGCCTTCGAACATGCTGACGATGTTTTCGTCTCGCAGCGATGGGATGACCCACTCACGCATGCCCCAAACACCGCTACCATAGGGCCACGCAGATGTGCTGGCACGTGTGCCGAACAGCTGCTTCCACTGATAAGCGTTGCGAACCTTGAGCGGATCGCGTTCATGGTAAACCTCAAGCAGGCCACCACACTCAGGGCAGGTGTAGATCAC
>CAYQMZ010000708.1:0-4491 GCA_964418725.1 uncultured Pirellulaceae bacterium | reverse complement strand
CGCAACCGTTGCGGTTGAAGGCGAGGTCAGCGATGGGCAATAATCGCACGCCACTTCTGCTCGGCGCCATGATCTTGGTGGTAGGCGTTTGGGTGGCAGATCAATTCAAAGTCTTCACATTCATCGACAATTGGGGGAAAGAGTCCCAAGCGGAACTCAAGAAGCTGGAGACCAACATTGGGAAACTGGAAGACCTAATCGTCCGAGGTGCCGACGCGTCCGATCGTTTAGCCAACTATGAACTGCATGCGTTGCCCAGCGATCCGGCATTGGCCAGATCCGAATACCACGGTTGGCTAGAGAGACTTGTACAAGACAATCAACTCACCCAAACGACAGTTGACGTCGGTGCCCCACAAGTCATCACGGTGAAAGACGGAAACAAAAAGTTGGAGGTTTATCGGCGTTACGCCTTTAACGTGAACAATGCGACCGGAACGTTAGAGCAGATCACCAACTTCCTCTTCGGTTTTTATCGCGCTGGGCACCTGCACAAGATTAACTCTGTTTCTCTGAATCGCGGCGGACGAGGTAGGTTCGCACTGACGATTAACGGAGAAGCCTTGGGGTTGCGTACCTGCGAACGGGTCGAACAACTTGCGGATACTGTCGGCAATCGGCTCGCGATGACAAGTCTACAAGACTACTCGACCATCGTTCGGCGCAACGTATTCTCGCGTGAAGTCGGTTCGACGCTAAAACTGATCAAGCTGTCTTCGATAACCTTTGACAAATCGGGACTCCCTGAAGCCTGGTTCAAAGTCGGCCCGCAGCAGATCTCGCGTAAGCTACAACGCGGCGAATCGTTCGAAGCCTCAGTGCATCAAATCTCGATCATCGATATCCAACCTCGTTCAGCATTGCTTGAAGTCGATGGCGAGGTCTTGGACCTACCCGTTGGGAAAACGCTCTTCGAAGTTATGACCGCAATGGAGATCGCTGCGAACAAAGCACAGCAGTAACAACTCGCCTGCGGTGAAAGCAGAATTCGCTATACTCGACGAAATTTGGATTCAGGAAGTAGTGGAATGACGGGAATACTCCCTTGGATTGTCGTGGCGATCGTCGCCTTCATCGTTCTGCGAATGGTCATCGGTGCGATCAAAATGTCCGCAACCGTACTCTTCTGGTTAGTTGTGATTGCTGCCGCCGGACTGGCCTACGTTTGGTTCCAGCAAAACGGCGGGCTGCCGAGCGGACAGTAGCAGTACAGCCCGATCGTTCACGCCCGTTTTCTGCGGCATTCCCAAGGCGTTACCGTGTTGCTGGGAGCGGCAAAGGCTTCGTCAGGCTGGTATACTCTGTGCTTCCTCAGTAAAGCCCTCCCTTCGAATAGAGACGTTTTGTGATGCAACACCATCGATTCCTACCTTCGTTTGCAGCGTTCCTGATTGTGGTCGTCAGCGCCAGCATGGCGTATAGCTTCAAAGTTGGCGACGAAAAAAAGGCACCATCGATCGGGCAGTCTGCTACCGCATTGGTTTCGCAATTGGATGCATCACAGCAAAAGGTTGCGATCCTCCCGTCCGACAGCCCATTACAGGTGGGCTGGCACTTCATCCCCAAAGATGAACGCAAGGGATTGGAGTTAAACAAGATGACAGAGGCTCAGCGAGCCAGCACTGACAAGTTGCTTCGCAGCCTCCTCAGCGAAATGGGCTACGACAAGTCGACCAAGATCATGAATCTTGAGCGTCTGCTTAAGGAATTGCAGGACAAGCATGGCGGCAAAGGGCCGATCCGTGATCACCTTCGCTACTACGTCACCTTTTTCGGGAAGCCTGGCGTCGACGAAAAATGGGGACTCTCCTTCGAAGGCCACCACCTTTCACTGAACTTCGTCGTCCGAGGTAATGAAGTTGTCTCTTCAACTCCACAGTTTTTTGCGACGAACCCAGCAATCGTGAAAGCCGAAAACAACGTCGACGTCCCACTGGGCACGAGACTTCTTCGTTTCGAAGAGACGGTAGCTTTCGAGCTAATCAACTCGATGTCAAAGAACCAATTGAGCATGGCAAAGCTCTCCGACAAAGCGCCGCGTGAAATTCGGGCAGCCGGCGAAGCACAACCGCCTCAAAGTGAACCCGCGGGTATCGGCTGGCGTGATCTTTCCGAAGTTCAAAAGAAACTGCTGCGACGACTCATTGCCGAGTACGTCAAAGCCGTTCCGAAGAAAGTGGCAGACCAACGGATGAAAGTCATGAAGGATGCGGGCAACCGAGCCATTCACTTTGCTTGGGCAGGTGCCATGCAGCCGGGCGTCGGTCACTACTACCGCGTACAGGGGCCAACGTTTCTTATCGAATTTGTCAACACTCAGCCTGATGCAGATGGTAACCCAGCGAATCATATTCACTGCGTTTGGCGCGATATGCGGGGTGATTTTGACAAGCCAATTGGTGTCTAGAACCCCAGAAAAACAACGCGGATGGCGGGTGATACGTCTTATCCGCGACGCCGATTAAACCGGCAAAAGTTGACCGAATCGGAGGGCCGTAATACGATGAGTATTGCGGCTTTTCTCATTTAAGGCGTTCGCTTTTCGTCCAGCAAGAAGTTGGTTGCCGCAAGCATCGGATCGAGACCTATCCGAAATAGCACCGATCCCAAACAGCAAGGTCCGCTCGGGGCAACTGCGTTATGGCCGACAGCAGCAAGACGGCAATGGAGCATCAAGCCGACTCTTCAAAGTTGGAGTTGCCCACGCGCAAACGCGGCAGCAGTGTGACGGTCAAACCCAAGATCGATCCCACGCTGAATGCGGATCCGAACAAAGTTATGCTCACTGAAGAGGCAACTGCCATTTCTCGGCAACCGCCGATCGACACCAATCGTTCGTCTTCCACGACACGATTGATGGCAAAGTCGCTGGTCGGTAGCAGCCTGCTTCACTTTCAAATTGAAGAATTTGTGGGCGGTGGCGGGATGGGCGCCGTTTTTCGCGGCACGGACACCACACTGAAGCGAACCGTCGCCATCAAGGTGCTTTCGCAAGACCACGTCGACGAGGAAATGATTCGTCGATTTCGGCATGAAGCGGAAAGTGCCGCTCGGCTGGATCACCGGGGAATTCCTCACGTCTATTACGTGGGCGAAGATGACGGCTGGTATTTTATTGTCTTCGAATTCATCGAAGGCCAAAACATCCGCGACTACGTGATCGAGCAAGGGCCACTTAGCATTCCACAGGCCATCAGCCATCTGGCGGATATTACAGACGCCATTCAACATGCCAGCAACCGCGACGTTGTGCATCGCGACGTCAAACCGTCGAACGTCCTGGTGACCAACGAAGGGCAAGCGCATCTGGTCGACATGGGGCTCGCCCGAACCGACCAACTCCAATCCACTGCCAACGACCTGACCGCCACTGGCGTAACGCTGGGCACGTTCGACTACATTTCGCCAGAGCAAGCCAAAGACCCACGTAACGTTGATACGCGCAGCGACATTTATTCGCTTGGGTGCACGCTGTACTTCATGCTAACGGGACAGCCCCCGTTTCCCGATGGCACGATGCTGCAAAAACTGTTGAGCCACTCGTCCGAATCTCCTCCGGATCCTCGTCAGTTTCGGAACGACATTCCGCCGCGCATGACAGAACTGTTGGCTAGAATGCTGGCCAAGGATCCCGATCACCGTCAGCAAACGGCCAGCGAACTTCTTGGCGACATTTTGTTGCTCGCCGAAGAGCAGAACGTACCGCTGAACAATACGGCACAACGAACGGTTGTCGTCGAACGGCCTGTTGTACAGGAGGAGTTTGGGATTCGGCGACACATCCCTTGGGCGATACCGTTGACAGTGCTTGTCGCCACGGCAGTCGGCCTACATTTTTGGCAAGTGGAGCCGTCCACCCCTACGGAAATGGGCGTTGAGAATCTGCAGCCGATACAGAACGCACTAGATGGTGGCTCGCTACAACCATCCAGTACCGTCGACGATGTCCGACCGCTGATTGAAGGTCGCCCTGCCGGCGCAACCATGCTGGAGAATCAAGGTGTCGACGTGGATAGCGAAGGCCAACTGAAACGCGACTCGACCATCTCTAACCCAGCGTTGGGCGAAGCCGACGGTCCCACCGAAATCCCGCGATTTTATCAAGACGGCACAAACTTCTGAGTAGCAGGCAGGCGTCCCGCACTGCGACAGGCGCGTAGTGGACGAGGCTACGAGTCCTTCAAGCAGTACTCCCCCTTCAGATATTATTTCTGCATATCCTTCCCCGATCTGGCTGGCTGAAGGTCCTTCCTCAAACTCCCAAGAGCCCAAGGCCTGAGTAACAGATTCTTTCCAATATTCGGCGCAGCAACACGAAAGGTAGCCATTCACTCAGAACCTCGTTTTTGGACGGTCGCAATGGCAATTCGAACTGCAGCGTTTCTTTCTCTCGTCGCAACCGTCTCTTTAGCTGCAGAACCCAAGCCACCATCGACTGTTTCCTATTTACAGAAGAACTCCGTCCACGCGGCGGATGGATCACCTTTGATG
>CAYQMZ010000707.1:0-4493 GCA_964418725.1 uncultured Pirellulaceae bacterium | reverse complement strand
TCTCTACGAACTCCAAGTTTGCCGCTCGCCCCGAACCGATACCGTATGTCTTCGTCGGCGTGTTTACCGAAATGAAAACGATGTCGGCCGCTCGAATCTGTTCTGCGACATTCGTTGAGAAGTGCAGGTTACGACCGCGGGCTTCCAGCACAACTTCCTTCAAGCCAGGTTCGTAAATCGGCAGCTCGTCACTGTTCCAAGCATCAATGCGAGCTTGCTGAATGTCGACAACGTTGACGCTGATGTTCGGGCACTGCTTGGCGATCATTGCCATCGTTGGTCCACCAACGTAGCCCGCACCGATGCAACAGATATTTGTGTTCTTGCTTGCGATCACGATTATCACTTCTATGAATTAAGGACGCCCGGTTAGCACCGTCCGAGCCGATCAGCGGCTCATTCACAAGACAGGGTGTCAGCTTCTGCCAGCTATCTACCGTAACGTATCAATGGTCATCGGCATCCGTGTACTACGAATCCACCGATATTTTATCCATTTGAGCAAGATCGTCTAAAGTTGCGTCAGTGGCAGCGGTCATCGAGTCGAAGCGTGAGTTACCAAAGAACGTTGTCACCTGCACCAAAGCCGCCGCCAGAAAGAACACGAGAACTCCTAGAGGAAGCACCAATGGAGCACATTTTCAAAGCCGCAAACCTGGCAGTCATTCCGTTCTGGCTATTGATGATCATCGTGCCGAACTGGAAATGGACGCGTCGCATCATAGGTTCGCTGTGGATCGTCGCTATCCCAGCGGCCCTCTACGTCATTCTAATTCTGCCGGGGATCGCGTCGCTATTTGGTGGCTTGCTGAATCCTCAGTTGACGGACATCGCAGAGTTGCTGGGAACGAAGGAGGGCGCGACGCTGGCATGGCTGCACTTTCTGACCTTCGACTTGTTCGTCGGCAGATGGGCCTACCTAGATGCTCAAGAGCGAAACATCCCTGCTTGGCTCAGCTCGCCAAGCCTGTTCCTCATGCTCATGATGGGACCACTAGGGCTCGCAGTGTATCTGGGCATCCGCTGGCAAGTCACACGTGCAGTCTCACGAACCTAGAGTTCAATACAGCCACCCGAATTCATCCGAAATCTAAATCAGCGCGGTTTCTGGACTGGAGAACGGTTGGAATTCGAACTTCAGCTGGGCCGAGCTATCACCTTTACTAAGCTCCCGTAGCCTCTCCGTAAGTTGCTTCATGGCTCGAATGTAAAGCCGACCCGCGATCATAGGTGTAATCTCGAGTGTTTCCGCGAGCTCTTTGATGGACAGTTGTTCGAAATGCCTGAGAGCCACAATCTCGCGATCTAGCGGCCGCAATGAATTCAGCGCAATTCGAAGCTTCCTCTCGTCATTCATGGTTTTGCTTCCTGCACTGTGCCTCTGGAAGTGTGCTTCCGGCACGAAGCTCGCAGGTAGGTCCTTTGTTGCAAAGCTGGGGATCAAGTTTGGTATCCATTCATTCGTAGGTATCCCCGGTACGGATGCAAACCAAAATGGATCGCAGATCGCGGTTTTCCACGGCATTCGGCTAGCACCCGAAAGACTTCAAATACCCTGTAAGCTAGCGGCAATCGCCACCCCCGCAGAAAACCGACCACACCTAGTCGGATCCACGGTGTTCAAGAAAGTTCGCAATCGATCGCGTCACGAAGTCACGCAAGGCACAACGTGATCAATTGTCGACGCGAAGCGATGCGACGCAGGCTGCGGCGTCTTATACTACGGTCTTGCACTTGGAACGAGAGGGGCACCATGCAGACGCCAACAGCGAAACGATTCGGAAGCTTTGCACTAACGATCTGGATACTTTTGGGATTGGTCAGCTCGCAACTGATCGGCGCTGAAGTCATCTGTCGATACTGTGCGGACGCACGCAGCTTGATGCCGCCTGGGATGGAGTTAGAAGGCCGCTACCACTATGCCCCCGATCGTCAGGTCGATGTGCAGCACATCAAAATCGATGTCACACCCGACTTCAACAAGCGAACGCTGACGGCCACCACATCGATCACGGCGACAGTCATCGCAAAGCCCGTCGAAGTGTTGAACCTTAACGCAGTAAATCTGCACATCAAGGAAGTCCGCTGTGACGGCGCGACTGTTGAGGATTTCAACTCCACGCGTAGTGCATTGCAGATTGCCTTCAAAGAGCCTGTCGCACCTGAAACGAAGATCACGGTTCACGTTGACTACTCTGCTGAACCCGTCATGGGGCTGTACTTTCGCACGCCCGAAATGGGCTATCCAAAATCAGACACGCACATTTGGACGCAAGGGGAAACGCACGAGGCTCGTCACTGGTTCCCATGCTTTGATTATCCAAACGAAAGATCGTCCACCGAAGTCATCTGCCATGTTCCCAAAGACATGACGGTGCTGAGTAACGGCAAGCGCGTCGGTGAAGAGATGGATGAGTCTGGCCTAAAGGCCGTGCATTGGTTGCAGGAGAAACCACACGTCAACTATCTAATCTGTTTGGTGGCCGGTCATCTAGAGAAGCTTGAAAAGAAACACCGGGATGTGCCGCTAGGGTTCTATACCCAACCAACACTGGCCAAATACGCCAAGAACTCTTTCGAAGACACTCCGATGATCATGGAGTTCTTTGAAAAAGAAATCGGCATGCCATTCCCGTGGGTCAAATACGACCAGGTGACGATTCGCGACTTCACTGCCGGCGGCATGGAGAATACGTCGCTAACAACGCTGACCCACAGCACGATCTTTTCGAAAGATACCGAGCAACTGCGCACCACGCGGCGACTGGATGCTCATGAGATGGCCCATCAATGGTTCGGGGACTACGTCACATGTAAAGACTGGAGCCACCTTTGGTTGAACGAAGGTTTCGCAACCTTCTACACGCACCTCTACGAAGGTCATAAGTACGGAAACGAGGCCAAGCTGTTTGGACTGTATAGCGACGCACAGGGGATCTTGCGAAGAAAGGACGACAAGCGTCCGATTGTCTTCAACGAATACAAGAACTCAATGGAGCAATTCGACTACCGATCATACCCAAAAGGCAGCTGGGTCCTGCACATGCTTCGCAGTCAGCTAGGCGACGATCTCTACCGAAAATGCATCAAGGCATACCTGAAGAAACACGCCCTAACTAGCGTCGTGTCAGACGATCTGCGTCAGGTTGTCGAAGAACACAGCGGGCGATCGATGGATCGGTTCTTTGATCAATGGCTGTATCACGCGCGACACCCGGATCTGCAGATCAGCTACAAGTGGATGGCAAAAGACAAACTGGCGAAGGTAACCATCCGCCAAACGCAAAAGGTCAGTGACGATGTGATGCTATTCGAATTGCCGACCAAGTTACGTTTCGTCGTCGATGGCAAAAATGTGGATCGCGATATCCTTGTCCGAGAGGAAGAAGAGGACTTCTACGTTCGATTAGATGCCAAGCCAACCATCGTCCGATTCGATCCCGAGTACACGCTGCTGGCTGACATAAAATTCAACAAGTCGGACGATCTGTTGAAAGCCCAACTTGAAAATATGGACGACACAATGGGCCGAGTCCTCGCGGCCAAAGCGATGGCTGATCGCAAAACCGATGCGTCGGCAGAGTCACTGAAAAAGGCATTGAACGAGGATCCTTTCTTTGGCGTTCGCCGCACCGCCGCCAGCGCCCTGGGAAAACACGAAACGGACAAGGCCTACGAAATCCTGCGTGAGTCTATCGACAACCAGGACGACGCACGCGTGCGGTCCGACATCGTATCCAAGCTGACGGGTCGCTTTCATGAAGAGACGCCCAAGCTGATCTCCCACATTATCAGCGAAGAAAGCAACCCGCTGATCAAGAGTACGGCGATCCGAGCGTTGGGGAAATTCAGCGGTGAGGAATCGAGAAAGCAGATTTTGAACCAACTGAGCAGCCGTTCGTTCAGGAACCAACTGGCCGATGCAGCCATCAGCGCAATTGATCAGCAGAACGATCCGACATTCAAAAAACCACTGATGAAGATGCTGAAGCGGAACGAAGATCGCTTTACGACACGCGGCTTCGGTCGAGCCCTGGGGACGTTGGCGAAGATATCCAAGACCGAGAAAAAGAAGAAGGACGTACGAGAATTCTTGGCCGGTTTCGTCAATCATCCCAAGACGAGCATTCGGACTTCGGCGATGCGTGCGATGGGAAGTCTGGGCGACCCGCTGGCAATGCCCGTTTTGACATCGTTCACTGGTTCCGCCGACGAACAGATCGCAAAAGCTGCCAAGGACGCTTTGAGTAGGTTACGCGAGTCGAAGCCGACGGCGCCAAGAGAAGTCATTGAGCTACGAAAAGAGATTTCCGAGCTGAAGAAGTCGAACGAAAAACTGGAAAAGGTCCTGGAGGACATTCAGGAACAGCTAAAGGCAAAGCAGAAGGAAGACTCTCCAGCGGAACCGAAAGAACCAAAGAAGAAAGCGGCGGCCTAGTGACGCAGCTTACGTTCACCAGGCTCTGACCCCCGTGATCTATCCCAAGATATCG
>CAYQMZ010000706.1:0-4505 GCA_964418725.1 uncultured Pirellulaceae bacterium | reverse complement strand
TCAAGCTCGGTTGCAATTGTCTGCAACTCGCCGCGATTCTCAATGATCTTCGCAACTCGCTGCAAGTCCCGACGTTCCAGCACCGGTGGGCTGTCCGTTGAACTGGTAGGTGGATTCATAGGTGGGCTGGCTTGGTGGGATCGAGCTTCCCTGCGAAGCTCGAGGATTGCCGTCTTCGGATGTCCGTGACTCGCATCACTGTATGCCTGAGGGCCCAATCAATCAAGTCAGATGCTCGAACAGCAGCATTTACACTAGCTGTGTTTACGCTTGCACGTGTGACGACTACCAGCACTCAGCTATTTTTTCGCAACGCAATAAAGCTTTGTTGGCGTTCGAATAAATAGTTGTCCTTGTGCAGCGACAATCGCAGATCGAGCGTAGTCGTCTTGCGGCTTATCCATTTCTGCATCGCCAATTTTCTCTCCGGTATCTGCGTCGTAGACCAGCACGCGACTTGAGAAATTCATAACGTAGATTTTTCCGTCGGCCACCAGCGGCGACGCTTCGTAATCTTGAAAGCCTGGTATGCGTGTTTGCCATTTAATTTCACCATTCGATGGCGCAACCCTAGCGAGCATCTTGCGATCCTTGTTCAGAATAAAGAAGTCGCCGTACGCAAAGGCTGGTGTGGGGACATCTGAAGAAACAACTCTTGGGTCGGTGCTAGTCCAAGCAATCGCATCCTTGTTTTTCGATAGGTCGCCAGTGCCTCCTGCTTTGATTGCGTAGATCGGTTCCTTCTTGGGTGCGCACGCCAAGATGACTCCGCCGCCTGTCACAGGAGAAGGGACCAGTCGCCAATGTGTAATTCGTTTGGGGTTCCACGTGCCCCACCGCCATAGTTCTTCGCCCGAGTTTGGATCGTGACCCGTAATCGCATCGCCGCCAAGGATCAGGATTTCTTCGCGACCTTCGTGAGTAAATGGAATCGGTGTTGTAAACGCCTCGCGAGACTCGGCCTTGGCATTGCTCGGTCGCACCTTGCGAAAAATCTCTTTGCCTGTCTTGGGATCGAGTGCCAACAGGTAAGACTGGTTTTCCTTGTCGCTAAATCCCCGACCGCGGACGGCAGTGTCTCGTTGCAGTACTTGGAGGTAGAGCTTTCCGTTGTGCAGCAAAGGGCTAGTGCTGAACGTCCACTGGAATGCAAACTCGCCGTACTCTTTGGCGATATCTTTTTTCCACAGTTCATTTCCGTCTAAGTCAAACGCGACGAGTTGTCCTGTACCGTAAAAGAACACAACGACTTCACCGTCGGTTGCCGGAGTCGGTGCCGCGTAGTTGCTACGAGTGTCACGACGAACTCCGTCGCCGACCTGCTTTCGCCAGAGTACTTTTCCGCTTGATCGGTCAACACACATGGCCAGCAGCGATTCCTGGTCAGCGTCAGTGCTCGAGACGAATAGTTTGTCTTCCCAAACGACAGGAACCGCCGCACTCGCGCCGGGCATCTCGGTCACCCAAACAACATTCTTCGTTGGCGAGAAATCGCTAGGCAGGTTTTTCTCGGTCGTGAAACCGTTGAAGTTCGGACCGCGGAATTGCGCCCAGTTCTCGGCGTTTGCGCTGGAACAAGAAACTAACGCCATGACGATTGCAATCGAACGAAACATCAAGCAGCCTCGACAGTGAGTCCAGATTTGGTGAAGAAGAACGTCGAAGTTAGCCGCATTAGCTCAGCGGTTCAACTTCCAGCGGTCCGAGGCAACGAAATTCGGCTAGTTTAGATCCATTGGACCGAGTCGCTACTCGCCAAAACAGCACAGGTATTCTTGCCGGTCGGCTCCCTCACCAAACGCGATGCGTGAATAGATTCGGCCGCCGCAAATCGCAGGGGTGGCGAAAACGCTGTCTCCATATTCGCTTTTCGAAACGAGTTCGAACTCTTTCGGGTTCGCTTTGAAGACGAAGTTTTTGCCGCGTTCGTTGGTCGCGAAAATCTGGTCTCCGACCAAAATCGGAGAGGAACTGAAGTCACCACCAAGACGAGACTTCCACATTTGCTCGCCCGTATCTGACCTCCAGCAAGTTGCGATCCCGGCATCCATTACCGCGTAGAGATAGCCTTCTTTGATGAGCAATGACGGTACGTAGACCCTGGACTTGTTTTCCCATGCCACTTCACCACTGCCGTCGGCTTTAATCGCCGCAACGTGATTCTTGGGCCAGCCACCACTACTAAAGACGTGCGTTCCGTCCGTAACGGTGGTCGTCACGCACTCTTGGGTGGCTCCCTCGATCTCCCAGTTCTTGATACCCGTCAGTGGATCCAGGCTGGTGACCAACTCGCAGCCTGTGAAAATCAATTGGTCTTTGCCTGCGACGTGCACGATGACGGGCGATGAATAGTTGGGGATTTTGGGTCGATCAATGCTCCATGCCTTTTTACCGGTCTTGCGATCCATCGCGGTGATTCTGCCGCCGCCCTTGTTGTCGGCGCTGACAATGACCAGGTGCTGGTAAACGGCCGGCGACGAGGCGTAGCCCTGATGAAGCTTGTAGTCTGATACCCGTTGTCGCCAGAGTTCTTTGCCGGACGAGTCGAGCGCGATCGTGTGGACTGCGTTGTCGTTTAAGAAGTTGGCAAACAGTCGCTCGCCGTCCCACGCAACAGACGACGAAGCCTGCGATGATTTTTCGTTCTTCTTCATGATGCCACCATGAAACAAAACCGACTCCCATCGTTGCTTGCCAGTGGACCGGTCGAAGCAGATTACCGACTGCAGTCCACGATCGCGGTCGGCGGCTTGTAGGAAAATGTCCGTACCGACGATGGTGGGTGACCAGTGCCCGCGTCCAGGTACGGGAGTTTTCCAGACAAGGTTGTCGTCGCCCCAATTGGTCGGAGGGGTTTGGTCACCGCTCGCTGTTCCATTTCGAAGCGGCCCTCGCCACCAAGGCCAATCTGATGCGAGCACTTGCATCCTGTCGTCAATTTCGGTGCGCACCAACGTTTGGGTTTTGGGTGCATCTGCAAGGGAAAGAAAGCGGGGCCCCATCGCAAGAAGGAATAATGCTGTGATGTGGGCGAAACGTATCGGGCGAGGCATGATCATTTAGGCTAAAATGAGGGGGATTGGCGGGAGCGAAGTATACCAGCTACTTGTCTCGTACTAGATAGTCCCTAGTTGGGGCTATGTACGGTCGCATCAGATTGGTAATCGCAACCAAATTAGTAGCCGGCGCCTAGGAGAAGATTCTCTTCAGTCAGGAATGCCGAGACGCTTGCGGGGAGCAGGTAGGGTTTCAGCCTGATGGCAGACAAGATGATTCGTTCGGAAGTTTGGCTCAAGTGTTTTAGAACGTGGCAGATACTTTTTGCCACGCTGCTGATCTGCTTTTGCTTTACGTCGATCGGTAGCTCGCAAGAAAGTGAGTTGGTCGATGATCTTCCGGAGTTGATTTCGACGGTTGAGGACCTGCAGGGCCTAACGCGAGCTGAGGCCGCAAAGCAGATCCCCGTTCGGATCGAGGGTGTCGTCCACGCTTACAACCCTGTGCACGATTCGTTCTTTCTTCACCAGGGGGAGTCGCCGGTCTATGTGATCTTTCCTGATACGCGACGTTTGAGAACTGGTCAGAGAGTCGTCGTTCAGGGACGAAGTCTCGACGGTTTCATGAACAACATGATCGTGGCAACAGCCGTCGACGTGTTGGCTGAAGATGTCGATTTGGTCGAGCCCATCGATCTGAAAATCAAAGATGTGCTCGCGAAGTCTTACGACTGCGAGTGGGTTCACCTTGAAAACGTTTACATCGCATCTGCTGCCGTTGAAGCAGAACGAATCACATTCATATGTGAGCAGTACGGCAGTCCACTTCACCTATGTATCTACGGTTCGCTACACGAAGGCGAACTGGCAAAAATGATCGGGGCGAAGGTAAGTGTCACCGGCAACCTGGGGGTCTTCTCCGTTGGTGGCGAGCTAAAGGGCATTGCGCTCAACTCTGGGTTGTCCTTCATCAAGCTAACCTCGTCTGCAGAGGAAGTATTGAAGCTGGTGTCTCACTCGCAGGTTGGTGCCATTTGGATCGATAAATCGAAGAAGGCTTTCCGAACGCGTGGCGTGGTGAACTATGTCGATGAGTTTGGTGCATTCATTGAGGATTCCTCAGGTGGCACATGGCTGCAGTTTGAACGACCTGTGCCGTTTTTGGAGCCCGGGTTTACCGTAAACGTTACGGGTTGCAGGGAGGACAAGAACGGCAACGTCGACTTGCGTGTGAAGGTGGTCTATGTCCAGTACAAAGACAAGTTGCCGCCGCTTGAAGTTACGCCAGTCAGTGAGCTCTCTGAAGTGAATGAGTCGAGGAGAGTCCGTGTGCGCGGTCGGCTGCGCGATGTTGCCTACAACGAGGCCGATCAAGTCAGCGAGTTGTTACTGGAAAACCGAGATGCTCGATTTCTGGTAATCATTCCGGCCAAATTAGAAGACCAGTCGCTCAACCTGCCCACCGCCAGAGATTTGCTTGTGACTGGCACGCTGACCTATGCTCCCCAT
>CAYQMZ010000705.1:716-4505 GCA_964418725.1 uncultured Pirellulaceae bacterium | reverse complement strand
CCCGTTTATCTGGGCTGGTCCCGGCGTTGCAAAAGGAGAAACGTCGGACGTCACTGCCAGCTTGATCGACATGTACCCAACGTTCGTTGACATGTGCGGCCTGCCTGAACCCCGGCAAAACCTAGAGGGACAGTCGCTCGCGCCGACACTGGCTGCACCCGAGGATGCCAAAGACCGAGACGTATTCTTGCCACACATGAACCCTGGCGAGTATGCCGTCATCAATCGCGATTGGCGCTACATTGCCTACGCGGATGGCGAAGAACTGTACGACGTCAAAGCCGACCCAAACGAATGGACCAACCTTGCGTCGAAGCAACAGTACGATGCAATCAAGAAGCGACTACGCCAAGTAGCTCCGCAGTCATTCGCCAAGCCAGGTAAGAAGCTGAATCTCCGAAAAGACTTGCGCGTTAACGGCGAGACTTTCCGTTGGGATCCGGGCCGAGGAAACGTCAAACCGACTCCCAAGTATCGACCGTATACTCGAGCGTTGAAGCCTCAGGATGCGAAACGAACCAATTCGGAAGCCATCACAGACTCGCCAAAAAAGAAGCCAACTCCCAAGAACGTGCTGCTTGTCGTTTGTGACGACCTGAACACGCATGTATCTCCATCCGGTTACAGTCCGATCGTCACGCCGACACTCGCGAAACTGGCCACGCAATCGCAAACGTTTCACCGCGCATTCTGCCAGTACCCCGTCTGCGGCCCCAGCCGCGCTTCGTTCCTCAGCGGCCTCTACCCGCAGTCTACGGGGATTCTAAACAACAAGGATGACATAAGAAACGTTCGCCCGAATACGATCACCATGCCGCAGTTCTTCAAGCGAAACGGGTACTGGACCGGCAGCGTGGGAAAAGTATTTCACTCGCCACGACATGAGCACGGTGACGTCGCGTGGAATTCGTTTGTGCGTTTTGACAACGACGAGCTCCCTGTCGTTCGGCGAGCACGACTCGCATTCGAGAAACAGCACGGATCGATCGAACTCCGCCAAAACCGCAAACGGTGGAAAGAACTAAAGAAACAAGTTGCGGCGAAGCTCGACGCACAGACGCCACCTGGATACGGCCGAAGTGGGCTAACTGACTCGCAACATAAGGACGGCAAAAATGCCCGGAAAGTAGCAAGTTGGCTCCGCGACGAAGCCTTCGGAGACCAACCATTCTTCATCGCTTTTGGACTGCAAAAACCACACGTGCCTTTCCTAGCGCCGGACAAGTACTTCGACTTGTATCCAACTGATAAGATTGCCTTCACAAGAGACCGCCCCAATCTTTGGGACTCGATTCCGGCGTCCGCAATTTCGAAGCGCTACCGAGCTTTTGGGTTTAAACTTGGCCAGGAGAACGACCAACTGCGGCGACAGTATATGCAGGCCTACCACGCCTGCGTCTCGTTCATCGACGCGCAGCTGAAACTCGTGTTAGACGCACTAGAATCGAGCGGTCACGCCGACGATACGATCGTGCTGTTCACTTCCGACCACGGTTACCATCTAGGCGATCATTTTCTGTGGGGCAAGGTCACGCTCTTCGACATTGGCGCCAAGGTTCCGTTCATCATTCGCGTTCCCGGTATGACTACGCCAGGCTCAACTTCAGAAGCAATGGTCGAATTGATCGACATTTATCCAACGCTCGCCGACATCACCGGATTGAAGGCTCCCAAGTACCTGCAGGGAACCTCACTCCGTCCGCTACTCGGCCATCCCCAGCGTCGCGGCAAAAAGAAGTTCGCCTACAGCGTCGTTTCGCGAGGAAAGGACTTGGGATATGCATTGCGTAATCAGCGGTGGCGATATGGTAAATGGCCCGACGGCGAAGAGCTTTACAATCTGACCAAGGATCCCGCAGAGAAAAACAATCTTGCAAAACGTCCGGCGTTTGCTGACCGACTGCAGCAATTCCATGAGGCACTAGCAGACCTTCAACGCACCGCACTGGCACTAGCCCCCAGTTCGAAACCCAAGAGTGCGCCCGCGTTGACCAAACCAACGCCGTAGATCCGCGTTCGATTCGTTTCCGCAACCACAGCTGAGGGACATTCTCCTAGCAACACGCTTCGGTCGGCGTCTTCTATACAACTTGCAGTTTCCGTTAGGGTGAAAGCACTTGCGATGTTAGGCTGCGTCCTAGCTTTTCACGCACAAAGCAAGACGAGAACGCAGATGAACCAATCGTTACGTACTCACCGTCCGTTCCGTGGACTCTTTCTCGAGCGACTTGAAAACCGAATCGCACTCGCCGGCGATACGGGGTGTCATTTTGAATTGGCTGACCTGCCGCAAGGCGATGCAGCCCGTGCCACACGGGCCGTCAACTGCTTCGGGATGGACCTATACGAGCACTTTATGAATGAGGAAGGCAACGTTGTCATGTCTCCCTTGAGCATCTCGACTGCCTTGGCGATGGCATATGCGGGCGCCGCTGGCGAGACAGCGTCCGAGATGGAAGATGTTTTGCACCTAGGTTCCGAACCTGGAATCCACGAATCCTACTCAGCCCTGCTGCAGTCGCTGGTTGGCGATGCCCCATACTTCGATTTGGCAATTGCCAACGCACAATGGCCGCAGATCGGTTTCGACATCAAACAGGGCTTCATCGACCAAATCGAACGCGACTACGGCGGCTACAGCCAATCATTGGATTACAGCGACACGGAAGCCGCTCGACAAACCATCAACGATTGGGTCGAAGACAACACGAATGGGAAGATCGAAGAACTGATCAAGCGTCTAAGTCCAAGTACCGTCCAAGTATTGACGAATGCGCTGTACTTCAATGCTTTTTGGGATACACCGTTTCCGCCATTTTCAACTGCCCCAAGACCATTCACACTCGAAGACGGAAGCTCGAAACCAGTTGAAATGATGAGTTTGCCGGCGATTCCATTCCTGGAGGGGCCGGACTTTGAACCGGTCGTAAATCCCGCAGGCGAACCCCGAGGACAGCTCGCACATGCATTCACGACAGAAGGTGACTTCCGCATTATGGATATGCCCTACGATGGCGGACGAGCATCCATGGTGATTCTCTTACCGAAAGAAGGCAAGACAACCGACGACTTGACGGCCGAGAATGTCGCGAACGTGAGCCGATGGCTGGATTCATCGCCCGAGCGCACGAACGCGTATGAGATTCAGTTACCGAAATTCAAGACAACAGTACCGAGCAATCTGGCACCCGTCCTTCAAGACATGGGAATCGAGTCCGCATTCGGCAACGCGGACTTTTCCAAAATGGCGGACGGAGTGTTCATCGGCCAAGTTGGGCACAAGGCCTTTCTGGAAGTTAATGAGCAGGGAACCGAAGCAGCGGCCGCGACCTTTGTCTCCTTCCTCGTTTGCTTTGCCGAAGGCACACCGGTTTTGACTCCGGATGGCGAAAAACCCATCGAGCAAATCTGCGCAGGCGACTATGTGCTCTCTCGCGATGAACACCAACTGGATGGTCCTATTGAGCCAATGATGGTGGAAGAAACGTTCGTGAATCGAGCAAACCTGCTTGAGCTTCGCATGAATGGAACAGCCATCCACGTCACGGCGGAGCACCCGTTTTTCGTCCAGGAACGAGGCTGGACTAAGGCGGGCGACCTCCGGCCCGGCGATCTACTCGCAAGCGATCTGTCGGCCTGGGTCGAACTGGAAGCTGTGGAAGAACTACATGGCGAGCATACGGTCTACAACTTTCGCGTGAACAAACATCACACCTATTTCGTTGGCGGCCGCGACCATGGTTTTGCAGTCTGGACCCACAACGTCTGCGGTGAACCCGACCCACAGTT
>CAYQMZ010000705.1:0-706 GCA_964418725.1 uncultured Pirellulaceae bacterium | reverse complement strand
TTTGTCGATCGACCGTTCCATTTCATGATTCGCGACAACACAACGTCGACAATTCTGTTCATGGGACGAATCATGGATCCAACTGTCGAAGAAGTGGCCGAACTCAAGCCTCGCGCTATTCCCGCTGAAGATCCACTGGGCGATCAGATTCCAGGTGACGCGAATGGCGACAAGGTGGTGAACTTCAGTGATTTCCTCATCTTCTCGAGGAACTATGGAAAGCAAGAAGACGCGGTCTTCGCCGAGGGCGACTTTAACAACGACGGAAGCGTTGGCTTCACAGACTTCCTCTTACTAGCGAAAAACTTTGGTAAAGAAGCCGAATTGTGATCCCTAAAGCCACGGCGACTCAACTGGCATTTCTAATCGCCACCAATCTATGCACCTGGTGTCTGCATGAGATTTCGTCTGCCCCTATATGCCACACCGCCGATGAGAATGATCTCACGGGGGCACATCGAATGGATATGACGACCTTCCACCATGACTGCGCAAGAGTGCTATCTTCGTTGTCGCGCGACCCTGGACTTCCCGCTGGCCATTCGGAAAACCAGTAGTGTCGCCACACAGGTCAAAGAAAGATTCGAAGCGGGCTCTGGGAACACGTAATACACAACTTCGCCTTCAATCAGTTCGTCGAACAGTGGTTCGGCAACGCTGTACTCGAAGGTCATGTCTGACGTGTAATACGCCCTTGGAGTTATGG
>CAYQMZ010000704.1:0-4509 GCA_964418725.1 uncultured Pirellulaceae bacterium | reverse complement strand
GCCATAACCAAGCCTGGCACCCAGTCGATCAGACCGTAGAAAGCAAAGATTAATGTCGCCACCATCGTGACCAAGAATCCAATCAGGTTCTTAATTCCATTCGATGCAACCAGGTCGCCCGTGTTCAGCAAGCTCATCGCCAGCAATAAGAGGATCCCCATCCCGGCTTGGATGAATCCAACGTAGATGCCAATAAAAAAGAAAACAGGCATGGTGATGCTGGGCGGCTTTTCGATTTTCTTTTCCGTATCAATCAATCGTCGCGGATTGGTTGCTAACAATCCCGCCATCAGCAAGAAGATTGCTCCGAAGAATGCCTCGAACGTTTGAGCCGGCAGATAGATGGCTAGAAGAGCACCAACGGGTACACCCAGAAGAATGGGGATCGTTAGTTTGATCGCGAGTTTGCGATCTAGATGACCATGTTTGTTGAACGTTGCCGTGGCGGATGCACTGGAAAACAGAACGGCAACGCGGTTCGTGCCGTTGGCCAGTTTTGGATCCAAGCCAAACCACATCAACGCCGGCAATGTTAGGAATGATCCGCCGCCGGCAATTGTGTTAATAATCCCCGCAGCGAACCCAGCGATTATCAACACCAAGTATTGAACGTAGTTTTCCAAGTCCGTGGCCTCTGTTGCCGAGTTTATTTCGCAACGGAGTAGCATAATCCTTCAGCAAGAAAGCGTCAGCAGGCGACAAGCGTTCCAACGCATGCCCGCCACGCATTGTGCGGATGCCAATGAAAAACGCGACCTCCGAATTGGAGGTCGCGTTTCGCCAATGTCGAAAGTATCAGTCTGTGTAAATTACAGACTGTGAGGGCGAAGCGACGGTACTGGCTCTTCCAGACCAAGGCGCTTCATTTTCTTGTAGAGTGTCGTGCGGTTAATGCCCAAGGCATCCGCTGTTGCATTGCGGTTCCAGCCGTTGGACTCTAGAACTTCAAGAATGATTTGACGTTCGGGGCCAGCCAGTGCTTCCTTCAAAGTACGCCCTGTTGTGACTGGCATAGTCATCGCGGCCGAAGACGTTGTGACGTTCATCGAGAAGTCCTCGACACCCAGCACATCGTTTTTGCTGAGCAGAACGGCTCGTTCGATCACATTTTGCAACTCTCGGACGTTACCAGGCCATCGGTAACGCTGAAGATGGTCGAGTGCATCTTTGGAGAATCCAGCAACTTGCTTGCCGGCATCTTCGCAAACTTCGCTGAGGAAGTGATTCGCGAGCAGAGGGATATCGGCCGGTCGTTCACGCAGTGAGGGCAGCTCGATATTGATAACGTTGACTCGGTAGTACAAGTCTTGGCGGAAGGTTCCGGCTTCGACGCACTGTGCCAAATCTTCGTTGGTCGCCAGGATTACACGGGAGTTTACCGTGAAGGTCTTGTTGCCGCCAACTTTCTCAAATTGGAAGTCCTGAAGCACGCGAAGCATTTTGACTTGCATGCTCATTGGGGCGGTGCCAATCTCGTCCAAGAAGATTGTGCCACCGTCGGCTTGCATGAACTTACCGGTTTTCTCGCCCGTCGCACCGGTAAAGGAACCAGCAACGTGCCCAAACAATTCGCTTTCCAAAAGCGTTTCAGGCAACGCACCACAGGCGACTTCAACAAATGGGTTGTCGCGGCGGTCACTGCGGCGATGAATCGCGCGGGCGATCATCGACTTACCGGTTCCGCTTTCACCCGTGATCAGAACTGTCGCACGTGTGTCGGCGACACTGTCGATCATGTCAAAGATCCGCTGCATGCGAGCATCGTGACCGATGATGTTCTCCAGCCCGAATTGCTTGTCGAGTTGAGCCTTTAGTTGTTTGTTTTCTTGGATGACTTCGCGCTGAGACAATGCGCGGTCGATCGACATCTCAAGCTCTTGATCCAGCAAGGGCTTGGTCAACAAGTCGAACGCACCAGCTCGCAATGCTTCAACACCGGTTTCAACCGTGCCGTAGCCAGTGATCAAGATGACAGAAGCATTGGGTTGCTTGGATCGGCTGTAAGCGAGTACGTCGAATCCGTCATCTTCTCCCAAACGAACGTCACAGATGACGAGTTCGTAAGGGCGAGCATCAAGTTGTTCGCAAGCGGAAGCCCGGTCCCGAGCGGTATCGACGCGATAGTTCTTGCCACGTAGCCATTGGGCCATCGAGTCAAGCACCATGCGATCATCGTCGATCAATAGAATGGAAGCCAGTTGGGTCATTTTGGGTCTGTTTTATTTTTGTTGCGGCGAGTTCGGCTTACTTCCTGCGTCCGAATGAATGGGAAATTAATCCCCAGCCCAAAGGGGCAAATACCCCAAAGGTAGGAATGGGTCTTTTGCGCAACTCATTCAAGCCGATTTCATTCTTGAGAATGGGAAGATCAGACAAGAATTTGGTCACACGTAGAGTATCTACGTCACGACTTTCTAAGGGTCAACGACCAAGTTCATGATGACGATTCGTTGACGCATAGTTTGAGCATTTGCCACATCATCAACTGCTGCAAACCGAATCACCCGTATTATTGTTCGCAAGCCAGTGGTAAACTTGCGAGCAGGTCGTAGAGTGAGAGAGCACTTAGGTGAATGACCGTATTGTGCACTTGGTGCCGGTTCGAGCGGGTTTACCTCTTTGACATGCTCGCTCAACGTGGGAGTCTTTACACATGAGTATTTCTGTTCTGATCGTCGACGACCACGCAATTGTGCGCAGCGGGCTGCGTAGCATGCTGGTTGACTCCGACGTTGAAATCGTCGGCGAAGCCAGCAATGGTGAATCAGCACTTGAGCAAACACTCGATCTAAAGCCTGACGTCGTCCTGCTTGATATCCGCATGGAAAAGACGGACGGTCTTCAAGCGCTTAAGAAGATTCGCGATGAATCACCCGACACGCGCGTGATGATTTTGTCGACATACGACAACCCCACTTACGTTGCACGGTCGGTCGCGTTGGGTGCCAAGGACTACGTCCTTAAAGGTTGCTCGCGAGATACGTTGATTGATCGAATCCAAGGTGTTGCTGCCGATCGACCACCGAATGAAGAGAGCATTCTGTACAGCGTCAAAGAGACGATGTCACAGCGGAAGGTCAAATCAGACTTCCCGCTGACGAATCGTGAACTGCAAGTACTGCAACATATTGCTCTCGGATTGAGTAACCGTGAGATCGGAGCGTCACTGGGGATCAGTGTCGAGACGGTCAAAGAACACGTCCAAAACATTCTTAGAAAAATCAATGCGGTTGACCGAACTCAAGCAGCAGTCTGGGCGGTCAAACGAGGACTTATCCCTTAAGCGTTGTTTCTAAGCTGGCCTTTTGATTCTCGTCGTTGACTCGTCGTTGACTCGTCTTGAGTCGCGGCGATAAGATCGCAAGCATAGCGAGAATCAAATGGCTTACCCGCGTACTCGAAGTTTCAGTTTACGTCTGTTGCTAATCGTCGTAACTCTCGCGGCGGTTCTTCTCGCCGCGTGGTCAACGCTCGTTGAGCCCATTCGTCGCCAATCAGTGGCCCTCGACCGACTGAGCGAAATCGACCGGCAACACCAGATCGTGTCGCTTGTTGATGCTCCCAACGCATCGTCCTACTCGCAGGTCGAGCCCATTCCGGAATCTTGGCAGCGAACGTTTGTTGCCGCGACGATTGGAGAAGACCGCGTGTTCCTCGTGCGTCATGTCTCTTTGCCGAAGGGAACCATTGAGCCCGATCTACGCTTCGTACTCACTAAGTTGCCGCACCTGCAGTCGATTGAGCTAACGGAGTGCAATGTTTCAAAGGAAGTTGCAAGTGTTCTCGCCGCGATGCCTGAGCTTAAGTCGGTGACCGCCGTTCGTTCAGATCTTGGGGACGAAGCGATTGCTAGTCTCTCGACGACTAAGTCCATCAAACACTTGAAGCTGACCGCGAATCCCTGCAGCGATGCATCGATCGCCGCAATGTCGCAGATGAAGCAGTTGGAAGAGCTGTATCTGCGTTGGACCCAGATGACAGCTCAGGGTGTCGATAGATTGCGGACACAATTGCCGAAGTGCGAAATCTGGTTCCACGCACGTGCCGCCAATGCAACGACTGAAACCGTGCGTTGATTGCCGCGGATCAGTAACGTCGCCGCACTGTTGATTTGGCGGTCACTCAAGTGTTGGTAAAGCTAACGTCAGATGAGTCGGACGAGGGCGTACTTTTTCTTGCCGCGGCGAAGGACCAGCACGGATTCTGTCGCAAGGTCGCTCTCAGTCAAGCGTGCCTCGACGTCATTCACTCGTTGGTTGTTCACGTTAGCACCACCTTCTTTGATCGTGCGTCTCGCTTCGCCTTTACTCTTGCACAATCCGCTCGCCGCCAGGGCGTCGATCAGCGAATAGCCTTCCCCCGTGAAGTCAGACCTCGGCAGTTCACAGCTTGGGACATCAGCGAATATCTGTTCTAGGGATGCCTGGTCCAGCCCCTCCAACGAGCCTCCTCCAAAGAAGATTTGTTTCGCTTGTTCAGCCGTCTTCAGGCCGTCTTCTCCATGAACGA
>CAYQMZ010000703.1:2139-4521 GCA_964418725.1 uncultured Pirellulaceae bacterium | reverse complement strand
CACCGAAACTGGTGCCACCCTTGATTCCTCCGCCTGCCATCCACATTGAAAACGCTTTGATGTGATGATCACGACCAGCGCCGCCTTTGCCTTGAAACATCGGAGTGCGACCGAACTCTCCGCCCCAGATCACTAGCGTGTCGTCCAGCATTCCTCGGCTCTTGAGATCTTGCACCAAGGCCCAGGTTGCGCGATCTGTGAAACCAGAGCAGATCTTCATGTACTTGTCCAAACCGCCGTGGTGATCCCAACCACGATGGTACAGGTGAATGAATCGCACGCCTCGCTCGGCCAGTCGACGAGCTAACAGACAATTCGAAGCGTAAGATCCATCTCCGGGCGTCGCTCCGTACATTTTCAGAATGTGTTCCGGTTCGTCGGACATATCCGTCAGTTCTGGCACCGACATCTGCATCCGAAACGCCATCTCGTAGGCTGCAATTCGCGTATCGACTTCCGGGTCCCCAACGATCTGATTCCGTTGACCGTCAAGGCCCTGAACGGTGCGGACCAAAGCTTGCTGCAGCTTCTGCGATACGCCGGCTGGTCGCTTCACGAAGTAGACAGGATCGCCGCTGCCGTTGAACTCGACTCCCTGGTGTCGGCTTGGCAGAAATCCCGCTCCCCATTGCCGTGCCGCGATTGGCTGAGGATTGCGACCTCCGACGCTCGTCATCACGACGAACCCAGGCAGGTCCTGCGTCGCGTTACCCAAACCGTAGTTCACCCAAGACCCCATCGACGGACGACCACTGATCGCCGTGCCGGTATTCATGAACGTGTGAGCCGGATCGTGGTTGATCTGTTCAGTGACCATCGACTTGATCACGCAGATGTCGTCCGCCATCTTCGCGTGCCATGGCAGATAGTCGCTGATCAGTTGTCCGCTTTCTCCATACTGACGAAACTTAGTGAGCGGCCCCTGACACTTCAGTTCCTTACCCTGAAGTTGGGCGATCGGCTGGTTGTTTGTGTAGGAAGTCGGCATCGGTTTCCCGTCCATCTCTGCCAACTTGGGTTTGAAGTCGAATGTTTCTAGGTGTGATGGTCCGCCGGCCATGCAGAGGAAGATCACACGCTTCACACGAGGCGGCAGATGCGGAAATCCTGGAAGACCACTTGAGGAAGACGAGCCGGAACCTGTTTCAATCGCTCTCGCATTGTCATGCAGCATCGCATTCAGAGCGCATGCGCCGAGGCCCACACCACTGCGACTGAGAAACGATCGTCTGTTCAGCGAATTCAGGTGCTTTGCGATTCGGTCATTCATGTCGGGCATAGGTCACCGCAATTGCAAGTGAGTTAGTGTCGTGTGTTGGCTTCGCTTAGATTCAAAATCGCTCGTGCAACGTTGGACCACGTCGCTAGTTCCTGCGGTTGATCTGTCTCGTGTCGCATCTCGCCAATTTCCAACAGAGCGTTGGCCGCCCCAATGTCCTGCGCATACTCGTTTCGACTGAGGGCAAGCAGACGATTCAGTGCGGCAGACTCGTCGTTATTCGGCTCCCTCGACAGAACGATTTGAAACGCCAATGAGATCCGCTTGGCGTCCGCATCCACACCGTCACCGACGGGCTGCTCGAGCAATCGAACCGCCAATCCTCTGGCGGCCTCTACAAACGTGGGATCGTTCAGAAGCACCAATGCAGCCAACGGCGTGTTGGATCGCGGTCGCTCTGCAGTGCACTCTTCGCGCGTTGGAGCGTCAAAGGCCTTCAGCATGGGATGCAGGAATTGGCGTTGCCAATGGATGTAGACTCCGCGACGCCACTGTCGCTTGTCGCCGTGATGAGCATAGCGTCGTTGCGGGAAATTGAGGTGCCGATAATAGCCTGCCGGTTGATACGGTTTGACGCTGGCACCACCAAATTCATCCACCAACAATCCGCCCGCCAACAACGCAGAATCGCGAATCACTTCCGCTGGCAAACGAAAGCGAGATTGCCTAGCAAACAGCCTATTTTGCGGGTCGGCAGCGACCTTATCGGGGTTTGCATCCGACGCCTGTCGGTAGGTTTCGCTCATCGCGATCAGTTTGATTAATCGCTTCACGTCCCAACCGTTGTTGACGAACTCGCAAGCCAAGTTGTCCAACAGTTCTGGATGATCCGGCGGCACCCCCTGCCCACCAAAGTCGTCCAATGATTCAGAGAGCCCCGCGCCAAACAATAAATGCCAAAGACGGTTCACCATCACGCGTGCGGTCAAAAGCCCTGCCCCGTTCTGCTCATCGACCAACCAGTTGGCCAAATCCAAACGCGTAGGGCGAGACGCTGTCTGGAGCCGTCCCATGAACTGCGGCACGGACGGTGCAACGACTTCTCCCGAGTCATCCAACCAATCTCCACGCGGCAAGACCCGAATCGTCCTCGGCTCTTTCAA
>CAYQMZ010000703.1:0-2129 GCA_964418725.1 uncultured Pirellulaceae bacterium | reverse complement strand
CTTCTGCTTCTTCTTCAGGTCGGACAATCGCCGGGACACATCATCGCAAGCCTCTTGAACTTCCAGCTCTCCGATTTCCCGTGTCAACTTCGCCAGTTGCTCCCGCTCACGACGATTCAGCACATCTAGCTCTGGCGGCCGCGCGGTGGGCAGCGAATTGGTTCCTTTTGTGAAGTGCTGTTCTTCGTCGATGTCTGCAAAAAAAGCTGCCATCGAGTAGAAGTCTTTGGACGTGTACGGATCGTACTTGTGGTCATGGCACTGAGCACAACCCAGCGTTCCGCCCATCCAAACCGCGGAGACATTTCGTACACGGTCGGCCTGATAGATGGCCAAGTATTCTTTTGGCTGCACGCCACCTTCGTGTGAGGTCTGCAGCATACGGTTGTATCCGGTGGCCACCTTTTGGTCGACAGTCGGGTTGTCTAGCAGATCGCCGGCTAGTTGTTCTCGTGTGAACTGATCAAATGGCAGGTTGCGGTTGAATGCGTCAATGACGTAGTCACGGTACGGCGAGATATTCTGGTCCTGGTCGCCGTGGTATCCGACCGTGTCGGCATAGCGGACCAAGTCGAGCCATTGGATTGCCATCCGTTCGCCGAAGTGTGGCGACGCCAGTAGTTCATCGACGAGAATCTCGTAAGCGTTCGAACGCTGATCTTCGACGAACGCGTGAACTTGTTGTGGCGTTGGAGGCAGACCGATGAGATCGAAGTAGAGCCGACGCGCGAGCGTGACCTTGTCTGCCGGTTTCGAAACACCCACCCCATCCTGATCCAGCCGTTCGACAATGAATTGGTCGATCCAGTGAGGACTGGCGCTGGAACTCTTTGGGATCGGATGTAAGCGCGGCGTCACATAGGCCCAGTGTTGTTGCCACGTTGCCCCCTGTTGCACCCACTGTTTTAACAATCCCTTTTCCGCCTCTGATAGCGTTTTTCCACTGGCCGGAGGTGGCATCACTGTGTCACTGTCATCGGAGTAGATCCGAGTTACCAAGTCACTGCTGGTGTCACCCGGGACAATCGCCGACAGCTTTGCCTCAGACTCGACGTCCAAACGCAACTCGGCCTCGCGATGGTTGGCGTCCGGCCCGTGACAGTGGAAGCAATTGTCCGATAGTAGCGGACGAATGTCGCGGTTAAAGTCGATCTCGTCCGCACTTGTCGCCGCAACAGTTGAAGCGGGCTGTTTGACCGGCTCACCATACGAACCTCGTTCCCAGCAGAACACTGCAACAAGGACAAAGCATTGGGTAACGATCGTACGGTAAACGAGCATGCGATTCTCTCGGAACGAGCCAGGTTCGCGTCATTCTAGCTCGCACGGCATCCGGTCGCACCATCAAGTGTTCAACCAATAGAACTCACGTGCCCAAGCTCGGCGCACAAATCGAGCCAACTAGCGCTGCCGAAAACGCAACACGTCGCTGGCTTTGACCCAACCGGCCAGATCTGGAGAATCCGCTGCGTGGATGCGAAGCCAGCCGGGCCGGACATCAACACAACGGATGCGTTGTCCCGCAGTCAGCGAATCGATCGCCCCATAGACTTCGCCATCACCGGATCGCAAACCCGTCTCGCGCAACACCACCGCGTCGAACGAAGAGGAGTGCCGCATCGCGACGCACCACGAGCCGCCTGCAACAAGAAGGAGCACAATGAAGATGATCTGAGTCACTCGGATCCATCGAAGACCCGGCCGCAGAATTCGGACCGCTGCACCGATCCAAAACCCTGCCCAAAAGAAGATCGCCAGCCATTTCATAAAGTTGTGAAACGCAAAATTCAACTCGGTAGCCAATCTGAAGAATGAGGGTTCCAGCGTCGATTCCGTGTCTAGTTTTGAGCGCGCGAAGCGCAAGTTCTTTGCGATACGAGAATTGGCCGGCGCTAGACGATGTGCCTGCTCAAAGTAGGCCACGGCAGGTCCAAATCGATCAAGTTGCAATAGTGTGTTGCCTAGGTTGAAGAACACCTCGGCCGATCCGTTTCCAGAGTCAACAACAAGCTGGTATTTCGACGCCGCTTCTTCAAGCTGCTCCTTCCGAAACGCCGGCGACTCACTCTCTGCGAGACCAGACGCATACAGTTTCCCAGCCTCTTCCAGCAAAATCTCTTGCTGCTCGT
>CAYQMZ010000702.1:2322-4530 GCA_964418725.1 uncultured Pirellulaceae bacterium | reverse complement strand
CCTGCGGACCCTTGGCGAGTACTTGAGGCACGACGACTACGAACCACGCCGTGCATTCTTGGCCGCCATTGAGAACTGGACCAAACAATACACCACGATCCGCGGCCCCATGAGTCGCGAAGACGTTCAATTCTTGGCCGATTGCTACTACTTGCCGTATGAGGAAGGAAAGGAGGCCGAGCAACTGCAGCAACTGGTCGGGCGCGTGTTGCAGGCTGAGCCGGCACAGTGGGGTGATGCATTTGAGCGGTTGACGGAGTACTACCAGCGAACGCGGCGGATCAACGAGCAGCTAACTGAGTTGCACAACCGAGATCTCTTTTACGCCTGGAGCCGCCGGATCTGGGAGCTTCGTGAGGAGCTTGAATTGATTCACGACTTTGCAACGCACAAACGAGACGGAAAGCCATTCCATTCCGAGACACATTTGCCGAAAACCTGTCGCGGTGGCATGGTCGCTCGTCTGCAACGTCGCTTGGAGATGGGGGACGACGGGAGTTTCCAAAGCACATGACTGCTCGAATTCGCTTGTACCAACCCGGTGACGAAAAGCCGACTTACTACATCTGCATGAAGACGGGGGACCATGGCGCCGACGGCGAACCGTTCTTCCGCGACGACCCTGATGCCCTAGGACGCATCTACGTGGGGCCGTACTTGGCGTTCGCTCCGGAACTTGCCTTGATCCTAGAGGACGAACAGGGCGTGTGTGGCTACGCGATGGCTGTGCTCGATTCGAAACGCTTCTTTGAACGCTACGAGAACGAATGGCGTCCCAAACTGGTCACTCAATTCGCCAAACCATCGAAGCCGGAAAGTGGATGGTCTCGCATTGAATCCGTCTACAACACGTACCACGAGCCAGACTACTTTTGTCCCGAGCCTTACGATCAATATCCATCTCATCTGCACATCGATCTACTTCCACGAGCTCAAGGCCACGGCTACGGTCGAAAGCTAATCGAGCAACTCATCACGATGCTACGCAACCAGGGCTCCGTGGGAGTTCACTTGGGAATGAGTTCTAGCAACGACCGTGCGTACGGCTTCTACCTGAAGTTAGGGTTCACGGAACTGTGCCGTGATGAGGAGTCGATCTATCTCGGGATGCGACTTTGAGTTCACGTAGCACAGGCTGCCAGCCTGTATTTGCATTCTCACATTCTCACGCAGGCTGGCAGCCTGAGCTACGATTTCATCAACCAGCCGCAAGAAGTACCATCGCTCAGAAAACGATCGTGGCAGGAACACCAAAACCAATCTTCATGACGGCACACCAGTTTCGCCTTCACTGGATTCGCACGAATGTAGTTCACGATTCGTTCTAGTTCGTCATCATCGCGGACCCAATGATCGTACGACTCCGGCTGCCAAAACCTACCAGAACGACCGAGTAGCTTGTTTGCCTGATTCGCTGTGTAGCTTTTCAAACTGTGCATGATTGCCGAAAGAGGACTCGACGAATCTGCCGACTCGCCAACCGTTGTGGTATCGCCTTCGTCAACCCGATCCAGGCGAGGCGTCAGCAAGACGTGCACATGGTTTGGCATAATGCAGTACGCGTGCAAGACGTACTTTTCGCCATCGTGATGGTAGAGGTTTTGCCGAATCATGGAGGCGATTCGTGGCTGGCGAAGCCAATCAATTTCGCAGTTCGCATCCAATTCGTTTTCGTAGGCTTTGAACAACCGCTTGTGAATAACAACTCGATCAGGTTGCCGGCGAAGCATCTCCTCTTTTTGACTCTTCAGATTTGCAACGACAGCGGCCGGAATCGTTCCTGCAAGACGATACGTGATGAAATGCGCCGCGTTGGGTACAAACCAATGTGGCAGGAAGCGACGCTGCATAATTTCCATGTTGGGCATGAGCAGATCGTAGCACAGGCTGCCAGCCTGTTGGTGAGCAAAAGACTCATTTTCGCCGCCAACAGGCTGGCAGCCTGTGCTACGGAGACGCCGTAAACAAAACTCGCTAGACTGGTCTCAATTGAATTCATCAGAAACTCGCCAAGGACTTAGCCGTGTCTGAATTGGTCAAGGGATTCCAGCTTGCTTTCGTTTGCCTAGCTATTGCATTGGTGGGCTGCGCCGGCAAGATAGAAACGGCTACCTCAAAGAACGCGAAAGAGGCCGTCGATCAGCCAGAGGACTCAGCCGCAAACGCAAGCGTGACAAAAATCGATCCTGCAGCTTTTCAGTTGTGGGA
>CAYQMZ010000702.1:0-2312 GCA_964418725.1 uncultured Pirellulaceae bacterium | reverse complement strand
GACCTGGATTCGCAAATTCACAAACCATTCGCGGACGAATCAACGAAGGCTGTGGTGGTTGTGTTCATCGCTGTCGATTGTCCCATCGCCAACTACTACCAACCAACCCTCGCCAAACTTGCCGACAACTTCTCGAACGATGGCGTTACGTTCTTTCTGGTTCATTCGGACCCCGACGTGAGTGCTGAAGCGGCAACGAAGCATGCGGACGAGTTTCAAATCAAATCGCCAATCATCCTCGACAGCAAGCAAACGCTCGCGCGGATGGTGAAGGCGAAGAAGACACCAGAAGCGCATGTCATCGACCGAGAAGGAAGAGTCCGCTACTGCGGCCGGATCAACGATCTGTACGCTGACTATGGCAAGCGACGTCGGAATCCAACGACGAACGACTTGCATGACGCGATCGAGGCGGTAGTCCTGGGCAAAGAGGTCGCCTCAAGCAACATCGAAGCGGTCGGTTGCTACATTCCGTATCCGCAGGAGAAGCCAGTGGAGGTCGCGGAAGACGGAAACTAGATACTAGTTTGCATTCGAGGCGACTTGATTAAGAATCTGCCGCGACAAGCTTTGCGTCTTCCGGTTCGGCATCTTCGGCCAGTGCGTCTGCGTCGCTCTCCATTGGAGCCGGTGTGCATTCTGCGATCAATCCTTCCGACAACTGCGGCCAAAACCAAGTGATCGGCTTGAGGAACCAGTCAACTGCCTGATCTACAAGCTTCCTAGAAAACGAATAGCGATACCAAGTCACGCTATCCAATTGAAAGCCATTGCGTTCAGCTAACTCACGAACGTTCGAGTACGAATAGTAGCTAACATGATCGCGAGCCACTTTCTCATAGCCCAACAGGACGTGAAGAAAGCTGCGGACGGAAAACGCGTTGGGTACCGTGATCACCAGTCGGCAGTTGTCGGACATCATCCGGCGACAACTCTCCAGCACCATGCCGGCGCGGTCTAAGTGTTCTAGCAATTCGCCAGCGACGATGATCTCCGGTTCGAAACCAAGCTTTGCCCAACCTTCTTCTACCTGATCGACATCTAACAAATTTAGTCGATGCAGGTCCGACACGCCGTGTTTCTTCAGGGTCTCCAGTCCCTCTTCAGACCAGTCGAATCCTGCCAACTGTCTTGTTACCTTGCCAAGTCGCAAATGCAACAAGCTCCCGTCTTTGCACCACTCTTCCGTTGCCGGCCAAGCCGCGCATGCGAGATGCAGGACTTTCTTGCCACGGCAAAGATGCAGCAAGTGCGAGTCTCGGTCGACTTGGCGCCCGCCAGGCAATGGGTGGCGCGGTGCCAATGGTTCGTCGGGTTTCAGTTGTGAAGTCATGATTCGTCGTTAATGACCAGAGAATCAGGGCTACCCCAGGTGGCGGCCGTACAAGACTCTACTTGCCGAGCACCGCGACGCAAACGATCGGGCGTTTTTTCGGATTGAGGCTGCAATCGAGTGCCACAATCCGTCCAAGCCGAAACTGTCGATCCGGCCGGCTAACCCGGTTAGTCGTGCTCTTCTAGTAGCCCAAGAATCGGCAAATCCGTCAATCATGGGTCTTCGGCTCAAGGGATAGCCTAAATTCCATAATCGGACCCCTTTGTCCGTGAAGTCTGTAGCTGATAGGTGCAGATAACACCAAAACGGCATTCAGAATTGCCCTGCCCGAATAATTGGATGTTCCAATTTTTTTGCTTTTACGCAGACAGATGCGTTAAATGCAACGACAGGACAATTCCGCTGCGGTCAACGCTGATCATCTTAATGGGAAGGTATCACCACGATGACACTCGCTATTTGGCTCGTCTGCTTGTCAGCGGCTCTATTCGCTTTGTTCCAGGCTTACAGCTTCTTTCGTTCGATGATGGAATCGGACGAGGGAACGCCGCGGATGATCGAGATCGCAGGGTACGTACGAGAGGGTGCGAACGCCTATCTCAATCAGCAGTTTCGTGTCGTAGGTGTCTTCTTCGCGGTCATCGCCTTGTTGCTCGCGTTCATGGCATTTGTACTTAAAGTGCAAAGTCCATGGGTGCCATTCGCTTTCCTCTCTGGCGGATTCTTCTCAGGTTTGGCCGGCTGGTTCGGCATGAAGACCGCAACCTGGGCCAGCAGTCGAACTGCTGCCGGTGCCGAGAAGTCCTTAAACCAAGGCCTACAAGTCGCCTTTCGTTCCGGGGCCGTCATGGGGCTTACCGTTGTTGGCTTGGGATTGCTCGACATCACGATTTGGTTTGCCCTTTTGAAGTGGGGCATTGGCATGGTGCGGCTAGAAGAAATCGCCGTCACGATGCTTTGCTTTGGTATGGGAGCC
>CAYQMZ010000701.1:0-4536 GCA_964418725.1 uncultured Pirellulaceae bacterium | reverse complement strand
CCCGCGCTGGGCGAACGAAAGTCGGTATTCAACGACTTACCACCCCATGCTGTCTTGATCAGCAGAATTGGTTCATTGACAAGTCTCTCCATATAGATCCCAAAGCTGTACTCGGGACCGATCTTCGCATCCCTGCCGCCTGCTCCAAAATTGGCTGCAAGCTTTCCATGCCGCTCTTTGTCCGATCCGTCGTGCCCGATGGACGAAATCCATACGTGCTCGCACGTTCGAAGCTTGCCTGCATCGTTCATCATGGCTTGGTGAATAGGCATCGTCGCGCGGTCCATTGCCAGATGCTCAACGGTCTCAACCTTGGCGTGTCCTTGCATATTCGACTGTCCGGCAAGGATATAAACCTTCAGCGGACCGGCCGCCACGGCATCGGCTGCGAGTGAAAGTATCGAGAGGCCCGTGACCAGTGCGAGTACGAACTTTGAATTGCGAAACATCGACGTCCCTCATTTCCAATGATTTGAAGCAGCCAAAAGCGCCCCAAACAAACGGCGCGAATGGGTTCCATTACAATTTGGCAAATACGAAATCGACTCTTGGCGAACATCCCGACATGAACATCAAAAACGATCTAGCCCTAAGTCTACCGGTTCGGTCACTCCAAGCGAGTACAACTGCGGGATACCTCAACGCTTGGCATTGGGCCACCATTCTGATGAACGTATTCGCACTTGTCGCTACCGCGGATTGCCAAGAGCGCAACAACTGGAAGCCGCCCACATCGCTTACGGAATTACAAACTATCAGGGAACTGCCGAACCTATTCCAATTCGCGAACGGCAACGAGGTTCCTAAGACGCGCGAGCATTGGCAAGCCCGTCGCGAAGAATTGAAGTCCATGCTGCTCTATTACCAATACGGCAGCATGCCCCCGCGGCCGGACCAGGTCATTCCGGTCGAGTCTCGCGAGCAACCGCATCCCAGTGGCTTGGGGAAGATGCAATTCTTGACGCTCGAAATCGACGGCTACAACTCGCTCCGTTTCCGCGTCGTGTGCTACCTACCGAAGCAGCCAGGGCAACGTCCCGTCATCATGCGAGAGGAAGGCAACATTGGGCATCGAAAGGATGTCGAAATGTTCCTCAAGAAAGGATACATCTTTATCGAGTACGCACGGCATGATCTCGACCCAGATCGTGACCGAGTGGTGGGTCCCGCGCAGGCCGTGTATCCCAATCACGATTGGGCCACGTTGTCCGTTTGGGCTTGGTGTGGGATGCGACTGGTCGATTACCTGGAAACCCGAGACGACGTAGACATGAGTCGTCTAGCGATCACGGGACATTCACGCGGTGGGAAGATGGCCTTGCTGACGGCCGCACTTGATGAACGAATTAGCCTGGTCGTTCCTCATCAATCTGGGTCCGGAGGCGCAGGCAGCTATCGAATCCTTAGCCCCGGCGCGGAAACACTGGCTCACAATGACAAACCACATTGGTACCACGAACGACTGCGTTGGTTCTGGGAAAAGGAAGATCGGCTACCATTCGACCAACACTCCTTGAAAGCACTCATTGCCCCTCGAGCGTTGCTGTGCACAGAGTCGCTTGATGATGAATTCGCAAATCCGCTGGGCACATTGGCCACCAGCTACGCAGCCCAAGAAGCGTTCGATCTATATGACGTTCCCGAGCGCAACGCGATCCACTTCCGTCACGGTCGTCACAGCACGGAAAAGCAAGACTGGCAACGGATTCTGGAGTTTGCCGAATGGCAGTTCTTCGGTCGCAAACCAAAAGACACTTCGATCTACTCGCTTTCGAAATGGACCGAAAAAATGCCACTGCCCGACAGCGTGCAGAGCAAACGCGATTCGGAGCGAAACAAGAAGTCGGCGGATTCAGTTCACACGTGGGTGGATCCAAACAAACTCGCACTTGAGCAGAAAGACGCAGCCTCGTTCGTGCTCATCGACGAACCTGGGAACAAGCCAGATCGCAACCTTCATGGACAGGGACGCTATGGAAGCGTGGACAACGGATTTCGCATCGCCACCAAGCAAGTCACTCATGTCGAGTACGCTCGATTCTTGAACGCAGTTGCAGCCTACGACGCGAACGAACTCTACCATCCGCTTATGGAAACTGCCGCTGGGCCGATTCGGCGGACCGGCAAACTGAGACACTATCGTTATGAAGTCGAAGCGTATGTACCGCCGCAGCCAGTTACGTTTGTTTCGTGGCCAAACGCCGCGAGATACTGCAACTGGCTACACAACGGCAAGCCGTCCGGCGCCCAAAGCAAAACAACGACAGAGGACGGTGCGTACAAACTGGTGTTCGCCGACGGAAGTGCAGCGAATAGGAAAGCGGGAGCCCGTTTCTTCTTGCCAAGCGAGGACGAATGGTACAAAGCTGCCTATTTCGATCCCCGTTCGAAGTCCTACCAACACTTCGCCCCCGACGTTACGGATCGACCACTTATCACGAGCTTCAGCGACGACCTGAAAACCCCGTTCGGCATCTATGACATCGGCAACGATGTTTGGGAGTGGACAGAGTCCCGAGTCGGCGAATTGCATCGAGCTGTTCGCCGCGGCAGCTGGTTCCTTGGCAACAACAAACAAGCGGCGGGTCACTTCTACGTAAACCCTGACATGCACTACTTCAGCATCGGTTTTCGCATTGCGAAACCAGTTCGTGAGCAATAGCAAGTCACGTGACGATATCAGCCAGAGCCTGCAGAAGTCCGGCTCAGCAGCATATCGTCACGTTACTCGTCTGACTGGGCATTTGCAAACTTCAAAAAGCGAAGAATTTTGGATCCAGCATTGAGATCCTCCGGCAGCAAGTAAAGCTGGCCGTCTTTCCAAGCCATGCCCTCGTTAGTTAGCGGCCGCGAAACACCCTTGAGTGCCGGCAATCTTTCCGTCCGGACAACGCGTTTTCGTTTCGGATCGATCCATTGAAGTACGGCCTTCGAAACCAATTTGTCTCGCTTCGGCGACTTGTCAATTCCCGCCGCGACGATCAAATCCGAATCAGTGTCCCACTTCCAATCTTGAACAGCCAGAAACCAATCAACATCGTCGCGAATGAACTGAGACCGCTCGATCGCCCACTGTGTCTCGCCATTCTTTCGCAATCGATAGATGTCCTTGGTATCCCAATTCGCGACGAGCAATTGATTCCCGATGCAGCACAGTGCTCCCAAGTGGTCAGTAAGCCGAATGGAAGTCCGAATCGCCAACGACTTCCGAAGTGGCTGATCGGGATCTACCGTCAATCCGTAAATGACGGTCGGGCCTCGGCGATGACTTGTGGATACGGGAATCCAATAGACCCCGTCGACATCGCGATCAAATCCGCCGGGGTGGTCCAGTAATTCACCGTCCTGCATCGGTGGCGTCAATTCGACGTATTCGAATTTGCTCGGATTCTGTCGGGAAAACCGAAACAGGAGCGCGCGTTTCGGTTTTGACTCCAAGCGGCCTGTCACTAGAAAGTGTCGATCCGTAACGTACAGGCCCTGCGTGTGAATACGCGTGACTTGTCCGTCGATCTCGATTTCTGACAGAGGGATCGTCTTCGTCTGTGCGAAGCCGGACTCGGCAAAGACTGCCATGGCGCAAACGAGACACGCCCACCAACCGCGCGGTCGCAACATTGCATTCACGACAGTGTTACAGCGGTGACCTTGCATCAAAAACTAAAAACTTCCTCATTCTCAGCAGCTGGAAACGATCCTTCTTCCAGTTGCGGCTCACCATCAGCCACCGCTTCGGCAGGGCGAACGGGCTCTTCAAACGCTGGCAACTGTTCTGCAAATTGTTGAGCAGCTTCAGTCACTGGCGGCGTCTGGCCTGCATCGATTACTTGTTGAGGTGGATTCGCTACTTCGCCCCGCGCTGGTTGATTTTCCGCTTTCGGCTTCACAGGCAAGGCATGCACATTGATTCCGCCCACGTCGAACGGGAACGAGATTTCACCCGCAGTGATCTTGGTATCTGGGTTGGTGATTTTGGCAGACTCGATTCTGAATTCATCACCTTCGTACACGAGGCCACTTCCTCGGATCAGTCCGTGGGTTGTCATCACCACAACGTCGCCCTCGCAACGCAAGTCATACCCATCCTCGCCATCACTAAGCGTGATGTTCTTTGCGTAGATACTGACGTCTGACATCGGTGAAGCAGACATGGCCTCGACGACGGCAACGGGCTTACCCCCCAAGATTCGTCGCCGCGTTTGCAGGTTCAGTCCGGGGTTCGGTTGATTGGCGTCCCGTCTACTAACCAAGATCGCATACCGCATCCCATCCATTGGGTTTAGCGATTCGATGGCTTCTGGTTGCGGAGCGGGCTGCCCACGAAATCGAGGTGCGTCTCCGAAATTTGGCTGATGAATTTGCCTTACTGGGTTTGCTTGCTGAGAGCTACGTGGGTCCCACGCGCTGGCATCTGCTGGAACCGGAATCGCTTGCGATGTTGGTTGAGAGTTGACGAACTGGTTGACTCCAGATCTTGGATTTTGAGAAAACCGTGGTTGATTGGCAACGAATCGCGATTGGGCAACGGGCGTCGGA
>CAYQMZ010000700.1:0-4537 GCA_964418725.1 uncultured Pirellulaceae bacterium | reverse complement strand
TACCTCCACAGCACTTCGCCCGTCGCGCCAGAAATAGCTTGCACGTTGTAGTTGGTATTCTCACCTTCGCCGACGAACCCTGCGACCAAGTCGGGGACCTGATCATCATCGACGTGAACGACCAACGGCTGCCGAGTCGTACCGCCCACATTGAAATTTGAGTTTTCCTGCGAGAAGCTCGCGTGGCGACACCACAACAACTTGCCATCGGATCCAGAAAACGCCATGACCGCCGCGCGATATTGCAGTGCCAGAACTAAGTCATCAACACCATCTGCATTGCAATCGACCGGTTCCTGATTCGCATAGGCGTACCCGAAAGCGTATTCGTCCGTGGCGGCCAACGAGTTGCCATGCGGGTTCCACCAGTCCCAGGAACTCCATCGCAAGCCGAGTTCTTGAATGGACTTCTTCTGAGCCCACAGATCTACCTTCCAAAGCACATTGCTGGTTCCGCCATCGATTACAGTAAGGCCCTGCTTGTCGAATACGACGAAGTCTACGCCCGCCGACCGAGTCCACGGTACCCAGGGGCCTTCAACGCTTTTCGGCGGCCACATCTGACGTTCCTCCAGATCCGCCACGATCTCCTTGGGTTCTTTCGATGCCGTGACGGAAAGCCGATAGCTATCGCTTAGCGTGCTGGCGGAATGGAGCTGCAGTTCGTAGTCTCCTTCGGGAATCGCAACGGGTTGCTGTGTCGGAATCGTAAAGCTGGGAATCACTGGCTGGCCATCATCCCCCACAACATCTGCAACCAGAGGTGCGGTGCTGTCTCGAAGAGCACTGAATTGCACATGGCCGAGCTTAGATTCGTGGTACCGGCGTAACGCAAGAGACGAACCGACAATCAGCACCGCCGCCACACTCGCGGCGGTTACCGCTGTGCTGACCATCCGTTGATTCTTTTGCAACCAACGCCCAAGGATCTCAGCCCAACTTGGTCGCCTCGCTGTGATCGCTCTGCCATCAAGGAACGCCCTGAGGTCTTCGACCAAGTCATTGGCTGATTCGTAACGATGGTCGGCGTCCTTCGACAAACACCGCATGATGATCGTCTCAAGGTCTCGTGAGAGCTTCGGACGTACCGACCGGGGCGGCGCCGGTTCATCTGTGATGATTTGCCCCAATGCCACGTGTGGTGACTCTGCGTCAAACAGTGGCCGATTAGTGACCAACTCATAGAGCGTCGCGCCAAGACTGTAGATGTCGGTGCGATGATCAACAGGCCGACGCACGGAAGATGCTTGTTCGGGACTCATGTAGCGTGGCGTCCCCAAGACCGCGCCAGTCATGCTCAGCTTGACGTCGTCTAAACGTTTCGCCAAACCGAAATCGGTCAGCCACACACGTCCATTTGGATCCAAAATCAGATTCGATGGCTTCACGTCGCGGTGAATGATGTCGTGTTCGTGTGCGTAGGCTAACGCTTCGGCAGCCTGTAAGCCCCAATCGGCAATGTCCATTGCATCCAGCGGCCCGTCCGCCTCTCGCTGGACCTCATTCAGATTGCGACCATCAATGAATTGCATCGCAAAGTAGTTCACACCGTTCGCTTCGCTGACGGCGAAAATGGGAACGATGTTGGAATGATGCAAGTTCGCCACCGTTTCCGCTTCACGTCGAAAACGAGTCATTGCCTCTGCATCTGCCACGGCGTATCGAAGCACCTTCAGAGCAACCCGTCGCTTCAACGATTTCTGCTGAGCCTCGTAGACGACTCCCATTCCTCCGCGGCCGACTTCACGAATGATTTGGAAATCACCGAGTTGATTCGGCGCCGTCGGTTGCGTCGATCCGTGCACTAATTGCATTCCTTCAACACAACTGCGCAGTTCATCGGCAATATCTGGGTTGGCGTCAAGCAACGAATCCAGATCGGGATCGAGACCAGCTTGAAGATCTTCGAAGTATCGATCCAACAGTTCAGCAACGCGCGGATCAATGTCGTCTTCACCGTGTGCAACCGTTCGAGAGACGGACTGCGGCGTACGCTTTGGCTGATCACTCATAGGATTCCTCGTATCCGGACAATTTAGCAGGCTGCATTCACTGAGGTCGTTTTTCACACACTGAACGCCACTTATTGACTGGCTCTATGAACTAAGTGCCGCGTTCTCGCGCCGCGCAACGGAAAAAAATTCCGCCTCGCTCAAACCGTCTGCCCGTAACGGGTTACGAAGTGCTTCGATTGTTAACGGTTCGCTGAGGAATCCGTTGTTTGCCGCAAAAAACCGGCTGATCCGAGCTGGCGTTCTTTTGATTGCTCGCGACTGCACAATTGCATGTTGGACTTCCGCAATCACATGAAGACAGAGGGTGCCATCCTGACGAAACGCCAGCGTTCAACTTTGCGATTCGATAGTTAGCCGCGCACAAGTTTGGCGAAACACTTCAGAAGATGCCGTCGCGAAACGCCGAACGCTAGTTGTATATTGAGTTGACCGTATCGATGACCGTGACGAGCGATGAACATGGATGAATTGACGCCCAAGGAACTGTTTTTGCAAAGCGTAAAGCGGTGCATTGCCAGCGAAGAATTTCTCCCTGCGTTCTATCAGCGTTTTCTCGGCGAGTCGGAAGAAATCCGAGCGAAGTTTCGCTACACCGACTTTAAGAAGCAAAACGATATGTTGCGTCGCTCGTTGGAACTGTGTGCGGGTGCCACATCAGGTGAAACAGCAGCGCTCGCGGAAATCAACGAACGGGCCACAACCCATGATCGCGATCATCTGAATATCGAACCGCGATTTTACGACATTTGGCAAACCGCCATCATCGCGACGGCCAAGGAGTTCGATAGCGAGTGGTCCGATGAAACGGAGGCTGCTTGGCACCGTATTTTGGGCTTCGCGGTGAAGCACATGATTCGGAAGTATTGATTGAAACGTACCGCCAAGTCTGGCAGTCGATAGCCACCGCAGCGCGACATCGTGGTTGATTGCCTGCCTTTCGTGTGTCTTCTGCGTAGAATAAAGTTGTCCGTTGTCCTTGTCTTATGGAGTTGCTGTGAAAGTCACGATCGTCGGAACCGGTTTCGTGGGGGCAAGCTTGGCTTACGTGCTAGTCCTAGACGGATTGGCTGACGAATTGGTGCTCATCAACCGCAGCGCCGAGAAATCTCGGGGCCACCAAATCGATCTGCAACACACGTCTTCTTTCACACGAGATCCAGTCAACGTTATTAGTGGCGAGGTTTCCGATTCGAAGGATTCGGACGTTGTCGTCTTTACCGCTTCCGTCCCCATGAATCCCAACATGTCGGACCGGCAAGTTCTTTCGGAGGGCAACGCTCGACTGATCCGCGAGCTGATGCCCAAACTTGCAGAGGCCAGTCCGAACGCCGTCTTTTTGATGGTCACCAACCCCATCGACGTGATGACTTGGGCAACATTGCAAGTGACGGACCTGCCACCGGAACGAGTTTGTGGAATCGGAACGCTGGTCGACAGTGCGCGATTCAGGGCTCTATTGTCCGAGGAACTGGCAATCCATCCCGGCGACATTCGTGCGTATATCTTGGGTGAACATGGAGCCTCACAAGTTGCGGCGATTAGCGTCGCCAACGTGGGCGGAGAACCAATTGACGCGTCGCTTGAGGTCGCGCGTCGTTTTGCCAAAGAAACAACAGACGCGGGATTCGAGATTTTAAAACTCAAAGGGCACACTAACTTTGCAGTCGCAAAGGCCACAGCGGTTGTCATTGAGGCGATCTTGCATGACCAGCATCGCACATTCCCACTATCCGTCTTGTTGAATGGCTACTGCGGAATTGAAGACGTTTGCTTGTCCATTCCTGTCGTCATGGGACGCGCCGGCGTTTCGCGGTATTTGTTCCCGAAACTTGCCCACGAGGAAGAGGTCGCGTTGCGCAAGTCAGCGGAAACCGTGCGACAAACCAATCAACGCATCTTGCCAATACTTCAGGGAAAATCAACTTGAGCTCTGGAAACCCCTACAGCGCGTCGGATCTCTCGGCGTCAGAGAAGGTCCAAGAAAGGCAGCGACATTACGATACGGGTGGCAATCCGTACATCGAGTACATGTTCTATACGCAAAAGGTCGCGTTAGGATTCGTTTTCGCGAACCTGTTGCTGGTGTTCTTGATGCAAATCATGCCGCCGCTTCCTTCACCCGTCTATCAACTGGCTTCTACTGCCGGATTCAGCGCACTGTGCGTATTCTGGTATTTCGTTTTCCGAGCCGCTTCGTGGAACCACAACCCATTGATCGGATTGGGACACGCCATCATTTCAGCGGGACTAACGCCTTGTTTACTTGTTGGACTGTTCGTGATCCCGCTTGTGATCCGCGGTGATGCTCAGCGTTTAGCAGACGATACCTTCGGAGAATAAAAGCCGGATCACCGATTGCTTGGCCGCTGCATCCGAACGTAGCAAACGCCCAACTCGTGTCCTGAATCATTAATTCGTTTGATTCGTAGGTCCGGTTCCTACCTTGTCTTTACCCACAAAGTTTGAACTTGCATTAACACTTCACCCTCCCGCGGGAACATCATTCCATTGGAATACGTGTG
>CAYQMZ010000699.1:0-4545 GCA_964418725.1 uncultured Pirellulaceae bacterium | reverse complement strand
GGCGAGCTGCGACTTGACCGCCGGCCGAGAAACCAAAGAGACCGATTGAATCCGAGCGAAGTTTGTATTCTGTGGATTTTGATCGCAGCCAACTCATGGCTCGTTGCGCGTCTTGTAGTGGCCGCTTCCAGCCCGGGTAGCTTGCCTGTTTCTTTGTCCGATAGCGGAGCACAAATGCAGAAATCCCAAGTCGGTTCAGGATGACCGCCGCCTCGGATCCTTCCATGTCTGGGACGACCTTTCCAAATCCACCGCCTGGCAGAATCAACGCACCCACGCCGTTCGGCTTCTTGGCCAAGTAAACATCCAACGTTGGCTTTCGGATGTTGATGACTCGAGAAACTGGTGGCTGCTCGTTGGCTCGGAACGGTTGCAAGTCACCCGTCGCGTCGGACGTTTCGCCAGGAGCCAAACCCGGCCAGATGCTGACTCCAAGTGTTTCGTTTGTTGCTTGTGACTCTTGGTTCTGTGCAAAGACATTCGCCGGAAGTACGGTCGCTAAGAACGCTACCAATAGTATTTGACGCATGGAGATACTCGCTTCAATCTACTCGTGCAGGTGAGTTGTCATCGTAACAGTTCAGTGGGCGGCGTGCTTTCGTGCGGCTGCGGAACGCTTGGCCTCGCACCCGTCTGGTGAGCGACATGTGGTTCGACTACGATGCCGCGTTTAACGAAGCGGGCTTGCAGAGCTTGAATACCAACATCGATCAGACGTCTCGACGATCCGTTACCCCTACAAATGCACCGCCCGGGAAATCGCGATTCTTTCCCGGATGGATCATGATTGGCTTTTCGGCCGCTGCGCAATTCATGTCCGCGCCGGGACAGTCCTATTCTGTATCGGCGTTCAACAAGCCCATGCAAGTTACGTTGGGCATCTCGGAAACCAGCCTGTCCTTCGCGTATTCGGTGGCCACGATCGTGAGTGGGTTGGTGCTGCCGTGGACCGGTCGAATGGTGGATCGATATGGAGCTCGGATCGTGCTGCCGATCGCTTCCGGTTGTCTGGCGTTGGCTTGCTTAGTGATGTCTTGCGTGACCAACGTGTCGATGCTCTACGTCGGCTTCACCATGATTCGCTGCCTTGGGCAAGGTGCGATGTGGTTGGTGGGAACGTGGATTGTCGGCGAGTGGTTCTTGCGTAAACGGGGATTGGCGACGGCCGTTTCTGGATTGGGAAGCAGTCTGTCCGTGATGATGTTCCCCGTCCTGAATCTCTACTTGATTAAAGAATTCGGTTGGCAGCGAACATGGCAGATATTGGGGCTGATCGTCGCCGTTTCGATGGTGGTTCCGACGATTCTGTTCTTGCGTGACCGACCTGAGGATCTGGGACTGCTACCAGATGGAGCTTCGCCCGACCAGACATCCGACGAGTCCGAGGTTACCGAGTCATATGCTTCGGAATCGGACTCCAACAACTCGGATTCCAACAACTCGGTCTCCAATCAACAAGATGCCGGACCACTAGCTGAAGAGTCATGGTCACTACGGGAAGTCTTGGTCGACGCAACCTTTTGGAAGTTACTGAGCGTCGGTGTGTGCGTAGGCATGATTGGCACCGGATTGGTGTTTCATCAAGAGACGATTTTTGCCTCGCGTGGGATCGGAAAGGATCTCGCGATGTGGATGATTTCTGTTCAGGCTTTGGTTGGAACGGTTGCAGCATTCTGGGCGGGACAGCTAACGGATCGCTATCCGGCGGAACGTCTGTTGGGGCTGGCGATGGCGATGTTCGCGGCGTCGATCTTGATCCTCTATTTCCTTCCTCATTGGTCGCTGATCTTTGTGTTCGCTGTCCTGAACGGGTTGAATGGGGCGATACAGCGGACTGCGGGGACGGTCGTTTGGGTCAACTACTACGGACGCCAAAACCAAGGTGTGATTCGCGGAGCGGCTATGTCCGCAATGATCTTGGCCGCGGCCATCGGTCCACTGCCGCTGGCTATGTCAAACGACAGGCTGGGGACTTACGGTCCTGTACTAATTGCCTATGCAATGGTCCCATTGGTTTCGATGGCTTTCGTCTTAAGTGCCAAGAAACCAGTGCGCGTATCTGGCTAATTGTTCGCTGAAGCACGCGCCCCTTGTGCTGCGAATCCTTGTAACTAAAGTCAGGGTGCTTGTGAGGCACAATTGGGGCGATAAATCTCCGCGACGAAGGTCAGACGAATGAAGCATTTGTTCAGCAATCGCAGCCGGCGAATTGGATTTGCAGCGTTGGAACGTTTGGCACCTCGCCTTGTACTGACGACCTATGGTTTGGTCAACAATCCGGTGCTCGACGCGTTGGATGCCGAAGTGCTGATTGATGAAGCGGGGCAGGGCACGGTGCTGATCGATTTGGAAGCCAGGAAGGTGCCGAGCTCGCAGACCTTCTATGTGGACGAACGTTTTGACGGCAACGGATCTGCCGCGAACCCGTTCGCTGATCTTCCGGATGCGTTTGCAAGGATCGATGATCTTGGTTTGAGCAACGCTACGATTCGTGTTGGAGCTGGCGACTACACATGGGGCGATATTTTGCGTCCAGATCCGTCCGAAGGTGGAACGTCTTCCTTCAAAGCCGGTTTGAACGTGATTGGAAGCGGCGCAGATCAGACGCGTGTCATTCAAAAGAGTAGCGATTCGGTGGCAGCGGCATTCGATGAACGCGGCAAGTCGCTCTACGTCGAAGGCTTCACGTTCGTTGGGCGGCCCTCAAATGTGTCTGATGGTGACGATGTTTTTGAAGCACGTAATGGTGTGAATCTGACGATCGTTGATTCTGTTTTTCAGGGAGCAGATGTTGGTGACGGCTTCTTTGCCTTCAGCTTCGACACCGTCGTTGTCGCAAACTCCGAGTCGACAGGCAACGAGGCGGACGGGTTTAGCTATAGCAAACCAGACGATGGTGGCTCGCCCATGTACGTCCTAGAGTGGGGCGTGCGGGCAAGAAACAACGGGACGAATGGCAAAGCCAGCTCGCAGGGTTCGTCGATACACCGGTCAACACAGATCGTACGGGTGAACGGGCAGTACACCGGCAATCCGACGAACATCGAGGATACGGGGCTGACCAGTTGGCACGTCAATACGTTGGCCCGTAATGCTACCGTCACCCAGTCGCCCGGTAATCTGAATCTGCGTGTGCGCGGGGATCGAGCGGAAGCGACTGATGGAACCGCGTGGCTGATCAGTGGCGACTTTGGTTCCGGGGGTGTGATTCACACGAGAGCGACGACGGCACGCGATGGTTCGCCAATTTTAGGTCGGGCTTTCTACTCGAGTCTGTTTGACTTGTCCGTCAATCCGCCGAGTATCTTCGAACGCGACGGTGGAACGACGATCGGGCCGGATGTGGGCGACTCACAGATTACGGTTGTAGACGGTGAACCGCCTGTTGAACCTCCAGTGGAGCCGCCAACTGACCCACCGCCAGAGCCTCCAACTGATCCGCCAACTGACCCACCTCAAGAGCCGCCCACCGACGACAGCAACTTCCAGGTGCTCTATCGCAATCGTGAGCCTGCGATTCAATCTGACGAAGTCGACTTTCAGGTGAGCATTTTGAACGTGGGTGGAGCCACGCAGAACCTGAAGGACGCTGAGCTTCGATACTACTTTACCGCTGACGGATTGGATCCCAATCTCTCGTTGCGCGGAGCAGACGGAGCCATCGCCGAATACGTGACTGACGGGGAATACCTTTCGATTCGCATCACGGACGACGTACTGTTGGAGTCGGGTGATCGGTGGAATGCTCGACTGAAAATCGAAAGTGCGAACGGCGAACAGTTCGATCAAAGCAACGACCCGTCGTTTGTTGCAGGGCAGGGTAGCCTGAGTGCAACGGACGCCATCGACTTGGTATTTGGTGAGGCACCGCCACCGGTAGATCCTCCGACTGATCCACCAACCGATCCTCCTACTGGTCCGCCGGAGGAACCTCCTGCAGAACCGCCAACTGAGCCTCCTGCTGACCCACCACAGGAGCCTCCCGCGTCATCGGACGACGTGAGGCTTGTCTATCTGAATAAGTCGCCTCAGTTGCAGAGTTCGGAGATCGAGGCACAGGTGGAACTTTACAATGAGACTTCAACTGAAACGAATTTCCGTAATACGGAGTTGCGGTATTTCTTCCAGTCTGACGGCCTCACACCGGAAATTGAAATCTCACGCAGCAATATCCCAGCTTCTTCGATCAATGCTACATATGATCCAGCCGGCTATGTGTCGCTGTTGATTACGGATGACAGTCTTGTTGATTCGGGTGATAGGATCAAAATTCGGTTTCAAATACGTAATGCAGAAAATGAAGTGTTCGACCAATCGAATGATGATTCGTTCTTGCTAACTCCCAATGGTCGCACGGAGTCCGATCGCATCGCAGTCTTTCGAAACGGCACGCGAGTCTGGGGTTAGCTCACACGGCGAATGCAATACAACCGTGGAGGCCCTTCGGTGGCTGTGAGTGTTGGCCACTGAATCTGGTAACTGTCACTAGAAATGGACTTAAGGGACTGCTCCAGTTCGTTCACTTCTTCGAGCCCGCCCGGGTGA
>CAYQMZ010000698.1:2838-4552 GCA_964418725.1 uncultured Pirellulaceae bacterium | reverse complement strand
GGCCAGTGCAGAGCACAGAGTGAACCTGATGCGTCTCGAACTGAAGATGACAAAGGCGATGTACGAGTTCCATCAGCAGCACCTCGCGAACGTTGAAGCAGAAGTAGCCAAGGGAGAAGCGTCCGCCCAGGACGTAGCGGGAATCGAATTCGAGCAGAAGAAACTGGGCTACGAAATTCGCAAACAAGAGATGGAGCTACAGTTCTTCGCCGAACGCGAGGCACGCATGCAAATCCTCGAAATGGAATTTGAAATCGAGAGTAAGCATCGCGAATTGGCTCACCTATCGGAGCATCACGATGAAGAGCATCACGAGCACGCGGAACGCCGACGTGATCGAGACGAGCGACAAAGGCGAGAAGCCGAACTCAGGGAAAAGCGCAGAGAACTCGAACGGCGCGAGCCTCAACGTCGAAGGGAAGCGGATCGTCGATCGGAAACTCGGCGCCCAGAGCGCCGAACGGAAGAACGGGGAGAAGGTGGCGAGCGTCGGGAGCGACCAAGGCGGGATAGGCAAGCAGATGTCGATCAGACCAACGAAAAAACCGAAGTAGCGAGATCCGTTGAAGTAACCAGAGTTGCGGAAACCAAACCCGAGTCGCCTCCGCAGCCAGCGTTGTTTTCCGGACCACAGGTCGGCGAGAAAATCCTACCTTTCGACGCAAAGATCGTTTTCGGTGATGAGGCAGGCCAAACGCGCCGTCTGTTCGAAGAAGACAAAGATCAGCCCAACCTTCTGATTTTTGTTCACAAGGTGACCCGCCCTTCCATCGGTCTTTCTCGCATCCTGGTTGACTACACAAAGCAAAACCACGCGGAAAAACTCACAACGAACGTCGTTTATCTCACCGACGACAGAACCGAAACGGAAGCATGGATGAAACGTGCTCGCAATGCGCTTCCCGATGGTGTGGCTCCGCTGGTTTCGACCGATGGTGCTGATGGCCCTGGCTCTTACGGGCTCAATCGCAATGCAACTGTCACGGCTTTGGTCACGAACGAAGGCAAAGTGGTTGGAAACTTCGCGCTAGTGCAACCAAGCATCGCGGCCGATGCTCCTCGAATTGGCGAGGCAATCGTGCGAGCAACCGGCGGCGAAGATAAACCGACGCTCGAGCAGATGGGCGTTCTGGGTCGGCGAATGGCTGGCCGCATGAAGGCTCAACGTGGAGGCAATGGCGAGCAAGAACGCGTCTACCGTTCGATGATGGCTCCACTGATCCAAAAGTCGGCCTCAACGGCCGAAGTTCTTCAGGCGGCTGCCGCAATCGAAGAATATGCCGCCGAGCATAAGTGGTTTGGAGCAAAGGTGAAGAAAGCCGCATCCCTAATCGTTAACGGTGGCAAGCTCGCAAACTACGGTACTCCCGAAGCGCAGGAATACCTGAAGAGTTGGGCGAAGTAGCGTTCGACCACCTTCCTTCGCTTCTCGGTTGTCTCTTCAAAGCGTATAAACACACGTTCATAGGAGCCAATCATGAGTAACGACGTACGCAGTTTAGAACCCCAGTCCGTTTGGAATCATTTCGCCGATCTGAACGACGTTCCGCGACCTTCCAAAAAGGAAGAACGGGTCATCCAGTTCATGCGGGATTTCGGTGAGAAGCTGGGGTTAGAAACCCAAGTCGATTCTGTGGGAAATGTCATCATCCGCAAACCGGCGTCCGCCGGAATGGAAGACAGGATCCCGATCGTTATGCAATCGCACCTGGAC
>CAYQMZ010000698.1:1557-2828 GCA_964418725.1 uncultured Pirellulaceae bacterium | reverse complement strand
CGCAATTCGATTTCTTGACCCAGGGAATCCAAATGGTGATCGACGGCGACTGGGTCAAGGCAGAAGGCACGACATTGGGTGCCGACAATGGCCTTGGCGTCGCCAGCATCATGACCATCCTCAGCAGCGACGAAATCGCCCATCCACAACTTGAGGCCCTCTTCACCATCGATGAAGAAACCGGCATGACGGGAGCCCAAGGTCTTGAAGCCGGCCTGTTGTCCGGAAAGATCCTGCTGAATCTTGATACAGAAGAAGACAACGAGCTAACCATCGGTTGCGCCGGCGGCTGTGATGTATCAGTGCAGCACACTTATGAGCAGGAGGAAGTACCGGATGGAATTGCCTACTGCTTGAAAGTTCGCGGACTGACGGGCGGACATTCCGGTGTCGACATTCACCTCGGCCGCGCGAATGCTAACAAGATCATGAACCGTTTGCTGTGGAATGCAGCCAGGACTGCCGAGATCCGGATCGCCAGCGTTGAAGGCGGTGGCCTAAGAAACGCGATTCCGCGTGAATCAGAGGCCGTGGTTATCGTTCCCACGCCACTGGCTCCTTCTTTCGAGGCAGCGATCGCCCAAGCGAAAACTGAGATCCGGCAAGAATACAGTACGACCGATCCAGATTTGGAAATCAGCACCGAGCCCGCGGACCCGCCAACGGGAGTCCTGCCAATCGAATTGCAGAAGCTGTGCCTTGGCACGATCTACGCGTGCCCTTGCGGAATCCATCGCATGTGTCCCGACATTGAGGGGCTTGTCCAAACCTCCAACAATCTCGCACGTGTCAGCATCGTGGACGGTCAAATTGAGATCCATTGTCTCACCCGAAGCTCTGTAAACTCAGAGCGAGACGACTTGGCTCATGCAATTAAGGCCAACTTTGATCTACTGGGATCAGACACACAGATCACTGGCTCGTATCCTGGCTGGCAACCGGCGCCTTCATCGTCGATCGTCAAGTTGATGTCGGAAATCTATTCCGAGCTATTTGATGGAGAGGCCCACGTAGCAGCATGCCACGCTGGACTCGAATGTGGAATCATCGGTCGTCACTATCCCGACATGGACATGATTTCCTTCGGCCCGACGATTCGCGGTGCTCACTCGCCCGACGAACGTGTGTGCATCAGTTCCGTGCAGAAGTACTGGATGTTCTTGCTGGAAACACTGAAACGAATCCCCAAAGCCTAGCGCTTTGTCAGTTCCAAGACTCGGGGAAGTGGACTTCGCCAGAAGTCCCGGATTCCGAGGAATTCTAGCGAAGTC
>CAYQMZ010000698.1:0-1547 GCA_964418725.1 uncultured Pirellulaceae bacterium | reverse complement strand
AGGCAATCCAATTCCGAATCCTGCCAAAGCACTAGCGCCAAATGGCTACAACCGAGCCGAACCCGTACTCGCCGCCGCAGTCGATCGAAGAGTTGGGATCAAGCCAGCATCCGATCGCCGACAATCATTCCACGCCCTTGATTCGACGCAACGTCGCCGCGGCGTGGGTGCTGTTTTCGATCGCAAGTTGTTCACTCTACATTTTCGTGGACCTGGTTGTACTGGAAACGCGTCGCGGTGCGTGGCCCATGCTACTTGCTTCCGCGGCACTCGCGTGCATCGTCAGCGTCGTTACTCGGGACTGGATAATTGCCCCTTTGTGCTGTTTCGCAGGTTCCATGTCTGGTGACCTGATAGCGGGGTTAGTAGTCGATTGGGACTACGCAACCGTGCCTCAGGCGTTAGCTTTGTCCGCTGTTTTCTCGGCACCAGCACTTGTGCTTGCAGTCGTCATGCTGATGCGAAGACGCCGCCAGCTAGATCCGCAGCACTAGCGGACCGTTTAGAAAGACACACGTGCAATTGCCGTCGGCGATAGCCATGTCACTGCCGCAATCCGCAAAACCTGCTCAAGTCGCGCAGCCCTCGCGACGATGCACTGAAAACTGAGTCTGCGCAGACCAGCGTTCTTACTGCATGCGGTGATGTCATGTCGAAAGCTCCAGAGTCTAATCCTGTCTACGTTTTTGTGGTCCTAACGTTGGCTGCATTTCTGACACTATTTGCCTTCTGGCGAACGCCCGGGATCGTCTACGAGACGCAGGTACTCTTCCGAGTCTCGAGTCACGACGCCACAGACGCAGGCACCGCTCAGCTAGTCCGCAGCCAATTCGAAGACGCGCTCCTAACTAGCGAATCAGTATTGGAAGGACTTCGCGCAGCAGGCATGTTGGAAGGTGAAACGACGCCGGACATGCTCACGATTTCGCAGGGCATCGTTGACCGGTTACAGGTTCGCACCGAGCAGAATCAGACGAACACACCGGAAACTTGGGTTTGGTTGTCGTTAGCTACCGAGCATCCCGAAGCAGCAATCGCCCTGCTACAGAAGATGTCTGAGCAAGCGGTAACCGATCAGAACTCGTTGCTTCCCGAGATTGTTGAAGCTTCCGATACCAACGTGATTACAGCCACACCACCGACGGTGGCAGGCCGACGAGGCGGATCTATCGACGCTTATGGCTGGTTTTTGCTTGCGATACCGTCCTGCATCGTTGGCGTCGTTGGACTCGTTCTGTGTGATCGTGCGAGGAATCCTCGAGTGCTGACCAGCCAAGAACAGGCCGAACAAGTGCTACCAGTCGTAGGCGACTTCATCGACGAGACGCAGGCAGTGCTACGCGAAACGTTGACTGAACTTGATGCCCAACAGGCTAGACGACGTCGCATCTTCACAACCGTGTTACGTGCCGCCGAGTTGGCAGTAGCCGCAGTGTTTCTACTGATGGTCTACCATCTGGCGACGCAAAACGCCCTACTGGACAGATTCATTACGGATCCGCTGGCGGCCTACGGCGAGGTTCTGACCTACACGATTGGTTAGGTCG
>CAYQMZ010000697.1:0-4552 GCA_964418725.1 uncultured Pirellulaceae bacterium | reverse complement strand
CTGTATTCATTGACAACGCTTCCGTCCGGTGCGAATTCAAAGACTGGTGTATCTCGGACATCAACGGTTCCAGTTTGGCTGAGATCCGTTTCGCTGGTAGGAAAGTTCTCAATCATCCGATTTTCATAGCCAATGGTCAGAAAGTTTCCGTTTGGCATGGGATAGGTGTCGTGGTGAACTCGATCGATTTGAATTTCGACGCTGTCACCACCGATGTTTCGGCTTTGCGTATGCCAGGCATTCTTCACGTTCCCGACGAAGTCCATCTCTCGCATGATGTTCCCGCCGTAAATCAGATCACCGTCGTCTTGCCGTCGAATAATTCCCCAACTGCCCGGGTAATACCAACGCACATTCCCTGATTCATCCGCAGCGATTGCGTACGGGCTGGAATTTTCCCCGGCACCTCGCCCATTGCCTCTCGGCTCGGCAGGCAGCAGCGTGTATCCGGGCTCCATGCGAGAGGGATCGCTCTTGAGAAGCGTCAATGTTGGAAAGTCATCAGGCAGCGGCGCAGTCTGGATCTTCAAGTTATCACCAGAAAACGTCTGCGAGGCACCGCTTTCGTCGGTCAGCGTCAACCACATGTCGTACTTGGTATTGGGCAGAAACCCCAAGAGCGGAAACGAATGACTCGTGCTCATCGCACTTGAATTCACAAGCCAAGACTCTCCCGGACCTTGTACTCGAATTCCAACACTAGTTGGTACGTCCGTCCCAAAATCCAGAACTCCAGCCAATCCTGGCTGACTCGTATTGCCGTTCATCCGAACGTTCGCGGGGGTGGTAAACTCGATCCCCTTGGCGGACGGTGCGCAAAAGGTCATCCCAACCGCTAAGGCCATGATCGCTGAAACTCTCTGCCTAAACTCACTGGTGCCGCACTCGTTCATCGATAGATCCTCAAGATTCAATTCTTCTGTTCTTCGAGCCGTAAATGTACCCGTCGTAGTCATCAACTGCATCGGCTCGTTCACGTAACGCCGCGAGCTTTCGAAAGTACCTCACAAAATCAATTAATTACTAATTTCACCTGTTCGCAATGAACTGTGGTAACTTAGGCGATCGCGCAAGCTTCCACAACGAGCAGCGAGGCAACTGGCCGACCTAGCCGAAACTTCAATCTCGAGTGCTGAGAATCAGAGGCTGCAGTGCGCACTTGCGAGCCAAACTCTATGGCAATATTTTTTAGAAACTTATAATTTACAGTGACAGCCCGTGAAGGACCTGTCACGGCTAATGCAGCTTCGAGCCACACCTAGCTGCGGTAACGTTTCCCAAATTGCCACTCACGAACCACCTGGAGTAGATCGTGCTGTTCTTTATTATTTTCGGTACCCGCGGCGTCACGCTTACAGGCGAGCGTGGAGACTTCCACTGCCCTCAATGCGGTCCGAACAACAGCTTCAAAATCAAGAAAGTACGACGCTTTTTTACGCTCTACTTCATTCCGATCATTCCACTCGACCTGCTGGGCGAATACCTCGAATGCTCGACGTGCCAGGGCACTTTCAATACCGAGGTGAGAGACTACGACCCTTCAAAGGCACAAGAACAAATTCAGGCCATGTACATGGTCGCGATGAAGCAAGCCATGATCTGCACGCTGTTGGCTGACGGTGTGATTGACGACGAGGAAGTGAAAGCGGTTCAGGAAATCTTCGAAGAGCTGACCGGCATCCAAGTCACGGAAGAAGACCTTCGCGAAGAGATCATGGGGATTCAGCGGCAAGGCGAAGATGCCCTGGAATTGCTTTCCGCGATCGGCCAAGAATTAAACGATAGCGGCAAAGAGAAAGTCATCGTCTCCGTTCATCGGATTGCCGCAGCAGATGGCCACGTCGACGACAGCGAGATCGAGTATATTCATAAACTGGGTCAAGCAATGGGGATGAGCCCGGCCCACGTACGCGGCGTGCTTGCTGGCTGATTTGCCTGTTATCGTCGGGGCTGGCAAATGCGAAAGTGACCGATGACAGAGCCCTTTCTTTCCGTATCGCCCGCGGGAATATGCCGTGCGGCTCGCGAGGGCGCTGTCGACCAAATAGACAGGATACTCGCCGAGCAGCCAGAATTGCTGGCCGTCGACAATCCGTATCAATGGGTCCGATTCGCGACCAACCACCACGTTCGTGGATCCTACAACAAGAAGCCCGTCGAAGTTGCGGCATTCTTCAACCGCCCGGAAGCCGTCGCGAAATTGTTGGAGATCGCACGTGACAGCCATGCGATTGGAAAGCCGTGGGACGACCATCTCGCCTTTGATGGTTTCTTCAACTGCCTGAGCGTCGCCAAATCGCTTGGTCACGACGACGTCATCCAAGTCATCGACGACGAAATACGTTACCGCCTGGACGACAACAACGAATTACTGGACGCAGCCGCGAGCGACGGTCGAACCATCCTGTTTTACGCTGCGGCCCAAGGCCACATGCCGCTGGTTCGCGAGTTGGTTGAACGTGGAGCCAACGTTGACCCGCAGACCGAATCTGGCCGTCGCGTCATCCACGCCGTGCTCGATGCGCCCATCGATAACGCAATGGAAACGCAACAGCAGAAAACAGAACGCTTAGCCGTCGCTCGGCTACTAGTTGAACGCGGTGCCGAATTTGACCTCTGGATCGCGGCTGCGCTGGGAGACATCACCCGCGCGAAACAACTGCTGTCTGAAGAGACTGCACTGGCCAACAAGCACTATCGTCCAGACAAGTCGGGATTCTCGGCTGGCTATCCTATTGTCCGCGCTGCTCTCGGTGGTCACACCGAGATTGTCGAATTGCTGCTGGATCATGGTGCGGACATCAACACGGATCTGGGCGCGGATCCGCCCGAGTTCGCGTACTCGATTGTTGCTGCGATGGAGGCAAACCAATGGGAAACCGTTAACTTCTTGCTCGACCGCGGTATCAGCATCCATGCGCACGGATACTGCGTGCCGCCACTTGTCGACGAGCTATACATCGCCGCCATGAAGGCGACGGCCCCCAACGGTTCACAGCAATCTAATGCAAGCCAGCCTATCGAACCGGCAACGCCACCAGCCGTAAGAACCTACCAACGTGTCCTCGCGATGGGTGGCAAAACGCGAAGTAATGCGTTGGTCACGATGCAAGACCACACCGAAATCGAACGATTACTCCGCGAGTCGTCGAACGGCATTGGCAGTGAAAAAGCTGAGAGCAAGCAAACAAGCGACCATCCAGGCAACTCGGAAGAGAACATATGCAAGTCCATTGCCAATTCCGCCGCTTGGCAAGGAGACTTAAAGTCGGTTGAGCTGTGTTTTGACATTTGCCCGGATGACTATTCAACGGAACTTGCCAATATATGTATCGTCTCCGCCATTCGAAGCCACAATCGGTTCGGCAGCTTCGCCGACTACCGACGCATCATCGAAATCAACCTCGACTATTTGAAGGAACATGACGCGAACGTCCGGTGCTGCCCACTCTGGTTGCTGGCTGAAGACTTTCTCGAGTGCTATCGATACGGCGACACACCCGACATGCCGACGATGGAGTGCCTATTGAATCTCGCCAAGCTGTTTATCGACTTTGGCGTCGACGTCAACGAAGTGCACAAAGCTTCTTCGCGTACTGCCCTGACCAACGCTGTCGATAAGGGCTACCACGAGTACGTTGAGCTTCTGCTACGGCATGGAGCGACGATTCCGTCCGACGATCCGCCCAACTCGAATCCGATTTTGATTGCGAGAAAACACGGGTTTGACGAGATCCTTCGCTTGCTAGGCGAACCGCCTAGCATCCTCGGGGAACTTACCGAGTCGGATCTGTTCGACCTACAACCGCCGATGGCAACTGAGCCACCAATTGCCTGTGCTCCGATGCGAAATGCCGTGATTCAGATGGGCGTTGCTGACATCGCCTGTGAGCTTCAACCCAAAGGGGAACCGGGTGACACCCACTGCGTGTTCGTACCATTCTCCGATCCGTTTCCGAACGAACAGTTTGCTAACGTTCGAGTAATCATTACCAACCGTAACCAACCTCAGGTCATTGGCAGTGCAACCACCGGATTCCACAACGGTACGCAAGGATTTTTGCTGAAACTGCGAAACGCGATGCCAAAAAACAGGCCAGATAGTCACAGCGGCAAGGCGGACTCGAACATCACTTCCACTCCGACGGCAGAAGTGCGAAGTGTCTCGTTCTCCTGGCTGGCGGTCTTACTTACCGACCAACCCCAGAAGAAACGGTACGAGGTGCGGTATGGGCTGATACCTTGGCGCGAACTTAAAGGCTATCAGAAAGAGACCTACACAAACGTCGGTAATCTGTACGCAAGCAACCCGCTCCCAAGTTCGACAGGCGAGAAGTTCGCATTTCTTACGACGACAGAATCCAACGTCGTGAACGGCGCAGTATCAACGGCCGATACAAACGGGCTGCAAGACTTGGAGGTCTATCAGATCAGTCGCCACGACGGCGGTGGCCGACTGTATTGGATGGTGATTTGCGAGGCCGCTGCAACTGGCGGTGATGAATCCAAGGACGAGTTGTGGATTCACGCCGTGCGAACGGAGCCGATAGAA
>CAYQMZ010000696.1:0-4554 GCA_964418725.1 uncultured Pirellulaceae bacterium | reverse complement strand
GAACTGATCTACGTTCATCCAGACCACTTCCCGTTGGACGTTTCTGTTTCCGGGCGATGATTGCCGCGTTCCGCCACCCACGGTGGGACTCTGATCCGTCAGGCTTTAGGATGTGCAGGTCAGCCAATAGGAGATCTCATGTACGTCAATCGCAAACTCGTCGTCGCCTTCCTGTGCATCAGCGCAACCACGCCAGCTTTCGGTGAAGACTGGACTCGATTTCGCGGACCGAATGGACAAGGGATTTCAACCGAGTCGGGGTTGCCAACGGAATGGGGCAATGACAAAAACATTGCCTGGAAGACACCGATCCCGGGGACCGGTTGGTCTTCGCCGATTGTGCACGGCGACCAGGTCTTCCTGACGACCGCAACCGAAGACGGGAAGGCGTGTCGGATCATCTGTGTCGACCGAACTGCTGGCGACATCCGTTGGAACAAGGAGGTCCACCGACAAGTGCCGGGAGATAAGCGGCGGCAGAATTCGTATGCCACACCAACACCAGTCACGGACGGCAAACGAGTGTACGCGGTGTACTACGACGGTACGATTGTGGCGGTCGACTTTGAAGGGAATCCTGTTTGGAAGAACACCGACGTCAAATTCTACAGCCTGCACGGTCTTGGAGCTTCTCCGTTGTTGGTCGGCGATCAACTAGTCATGCCTTTTGACGGCAGCAGTAGCGAAGAACAGAAAGTCGGCTGGAAGACGCCTTGGAAAGAGGCTTTAGTGCTTGCCGTCGATAAGGAGACTGGCAAGGCTAGATGGAAGGGGCGCCGCGGTGATTCGCGTGTTGGGCACGTAACGCCGATTTTGGCTGATGGTGGAAAGCAAATCATTGCTGCGGGTGGCGACCGAGTGCAGGGTTTCGATCCCCTAAGCGGCGAACGAATCTGGTCTGTTTATAGTCAGGGAGAAGGCGTTACGCCGTCACCTGTCATAGCCGAGGACCTGGTCATCACGTCTTCAGGTTTCGAAGCACCAACAATCCGAGCGATTCGGACCGACGGCAAGGGGGACGTAACGAAGTCGCATATTGCATGGGAACAAAAGAGAGGCGTTCCCGCGTTGGTATCGTTCATTTATGTCAAACCGTACGTGTATACAGTCACGCGTGACAACGTGATGTATTGTCTGAACGCTACGAGCGGAAGATTGTGTGGCAACACCGATTGAAGGGCACGTTCTCTGCTTCTCCTGTCTTGGTCGATGGCAAGATTTACTTCACATCACAGGAAGGCGTAACGATTGTGCTTCGCCCAGGCGAAAAGTACGACGAGGTCGCGCGAAACAGAATCGATGAAGAGTGCCTAGCGTCATTGGCTGTGTCACAAGGTCACTTCTACATGCGAACGGCCGGACATCTCTACAGCATTGGTGCGAACGAATAGCCAACGGGACTAGTAGTGCCTCGATGCTGAACAGCGGAGTTATGCGGCCAGGAGCAAGCGGACTGCTACACGCTGTTCTTTGGATTGGTTTGCAAGATGATGTCGCTGATTCCGGTCTGGTTAAAGCCCTTGTAGCCATCGTTCCGCTCCAGGATTTCCAGGTGCGAACCGATGGCTCCCTCGGATGCGAATCGAGCTGCGTCTGCCTGCGAGATCACGCCTAGCTCGGCAAGTTTGTCTAGTCGCTCTTGCGGTACCGACCAACGCTCGCCGACGGTGAACGCCTGCTTTAGGTGTGGAAAATCCGTAAACGGTTGCATTGACTCGATACCTTGCTGAGCCAATTGATCGCGAGCCGCTTGGAACTCGAACTGACACTCTAGATGGTGCATGCCCGCTGCTAAGAACGAATCTCCGTGCAGCTTGCACCACAGCCCGACCGTACCCAGGTCAGCCTTTGGCTCTAAACCGTCATGTGCAAAGTCGCCAGAGACTTCGCCTTCGGACAGATCCACGTCGGCAAAGATAACGATTCCGCATTCGCGATGTTCCAGCACTTGGGCGCCCCACCCGGCATCCTTTCCGGCGTAAAAGCGTTCGCGACAGAAGAAACCGGCGGATTCCAAAAACAGGATCAACGGCGCAAATAGCTCACGGCTGCAGCGATATGTGTGATGGTCGTGATTTGCCCAACCAATCCCAAGCTTCGCTTGTCGTTCCTTCTGCACTCGCGCCGCCTGGTTGCGTGTTTCCCAGTATTCGCGTTCAGAGCGGAAGAGCAGATCGCACGCGCGATTCCGACCCAACGACGCTGCGGCACGCTGAAAGCTCTCCATCGCGGCGTCAAATCCCGACTGAGGATCCGTATAAGGACGCGGTCGAGATCGGAACTCGTTTAGCCAACGCTGCGTGTCATTGAATGTCCGTTTCGTGTGTTGCCAAGAAATCGGCCAAAGACTCGACTTTGATTCCGATCATGACATTGGCCAAATCGCCGGAGACGATGACGCGTGGAAAGATCGCCGTTGGATGCTCGAATGTCGACCCGTCTTGTACAGCCTCAAAACCGGTGGACTGCAGCTCGGCGACTGTGCTCGATTCTGCGTCGACGTAGATGTGATCGATCCAGTCAAACAGCCGCGTTCCCGTTTCGGACAGCAAGCGTTGCTCGAATTTTGCCAGCCAGGTGCCCGGCTGGATTGCCTGCGAAATATGCCGACGCAGAAAGTCGGCTGCGGCTGGCTGGGGAGACATGGGTGTCTCGGGGCTTGAAGATGATTTCATTGCGATCCCAAGAAATGCGATGAATTTGGCGTACAGGACCGATCTGTATAAGTAATTATCCGCACGAATCGAATCTTGAGGCAAGTTGGATGTCGCAAATGCACCGTGTTCTGTTGTTGGGAGCCGGAAAAATCGGCCGCATGATCACCAAAATGCTGATGGACACTGGGGATTATCAGGTCACGGTTTCGGACTACGACGACAGCTCCCTACGACGAATTGCAGAGAGCCGTGGCGTCCCCGTTAAACAAGCTGACGCTAGCAGTCGGGCCGAGTTAATGGAACTGATGAAGGATCAAGACTCGGTCATTTCTGCATTGAGCTTTCGGTTCAATCCACTCATTGCCCAATGTGCGTTGGATAGCAAGCTGAACTACTTCGACCTGACGGAAGATGTGGAAACGACGCGGGCGATCCGGTCCGTCGCTGAAAAGGCTGTTGCCGGGCAGATCTTCATGCCGCAGTGCGGTTTGGCTCCCGGGTTCATTTCGATCGTCGCGTACCACTTGACGCAACAGTTTGATGAACTCGAGCAAGTGCACATGCGTGTGGGAGCACTCCCAGAATTTCCTACCGGACAGATGAAGTACAACCTCACCTGGTCAACCGACGGTCTGATTAACGAATACTGCAATCCGTGCGAGGCCATCCAGGAAGGCAGACGTGTTGAGATTCTTCCGCTGGAAGGACTGGAGCACTTTTCGTTGGACGGCGTCCGCTACGAGGCTTTCAATACCTCCGGCGGTCTCGGGTCGCTTTGCGAGACGCTGGACGGCAAACTTCGCGAACTGAATTACAAAACGATCCGCTACCAAGGGCATCGCGATCTGATGTTCTTTCTCGTCAACGAACTCCGAATGAGTGAACGCCGTGACATGTTTCGCGAATTGCTCGAATCGTCGGTCCCTATCACCTTTCAAGATGTCGTCGTCACGTTCTGCTCTGTCGTCGGTAAACGGAACGGCAATTTGGTTCAAATGAACGACGCACGCAAAATCTATGCGACCGAAATCGAAGGGGAACGCTGGAGCGCCATTCAGATCACGACGGCGGCGGGCATGTGTTCGGCGGTGGACATGCACGTGAACGGCAAACTGCCGAGCCAAGGATTTGTTCGTCAAGAAGATGTTGATTTCGACGAATTCCTCAAGAACCGATTCGGCAAGCACTACGCAACTACCACTGCAACTCGATTCACACAGTCGTAGTCACGGGACGCCAAGCCGCCTAAATTCGTGGCGAGAACTGTCAGCCAAGCAATCAGTTAACTCTGTATAGGAAACAGCGAGTATGTCACAACTTTCCGATGCCTTGCAGCAACTAAGTGTTGGTTCTCCGACTGCAGTCCGAATCGCTGGAGAATCGATTGAGGGTTCGGGCAGCGCAATATCCGTACGATCACCGATTGACGGAAAGGAAATCGCAAATTTCCCATCGGCTTCGACGGAGCAAGTAGCTGCAGCGGTTGCGGAAGCACAATGTGCTTTTCACGCCTGGCGAATCGTTCCGGCCCCAGTCCGTGGTGAATTGGTTCGTCGCTTCGGAAACGCGTTACGTGAGAACAAAGAGGCTCTGGCCGCTATTGTTAGCTATGAAGCGGGGAAGATCTTCCAGGAGTCGCTGGGCGAAGTCCAGGAAATGATCGACATCTGCGAGTTCGCAGTTGGGCAGAGTCGGCAGCTGTACGGGAAGACGATCGCCAGCGAACGGCCCGCTCACCGCTTAGCGGAGCAATGGCTGCCTCTCGGGCCAATCGGCGTTATCTCGGCGTTCAATTTCCCCGTTGCAGTTTGGGCCTGGAATTCGGCGCTCGCGTTTGTTTGTGGGGATCCGGTTGTTTGGAAGCCGTCGGAAAAGGCACCGCTCTGTGCGTTGGCTT
>CAYQMZ010000695.1:0-4566 GCA_964418725.1 uncultured Pirellulaceae bacterium | reverse complement strand
GGTTCACCCTTGCTGTCGAGTGACCGAGGGAAACGAATTCGCCCAATCAATTGAAAGCCATCTTGGTCGCCTTTCAGCCACACCGCCGCGCGAAGCTCGTCGATGGCGGCGCTTCTCGGGATGCGATGATTGATCATGACTCGCTCGCCACCCCGTCGTCCGACGATGGCGACGTACTCGCTACGACGTCCGGCAAACGGCATCACGTCCGTGCGACGGTGACTGATGATGCCTGCCAGTGCGTCTGTCTCAAGAATCTTCCAAGATGGTTTGACTCCCTCGAAATCTTCGACGACTCGTTCGCTTTCATCCGTTTGGACTATGTCGTGGCTATTGACTGCTGGAGTGGTGAGCTCACCGATTTCGGGGATGCTGGGCGCAGGAATGTTGGTTGGAAGACGGCTGCTTTGAAGAATGTTGCTTGGAGGAATGCCGGCTGGTCCTGGCTCGGTTTGCTGGCCATACAGTGAGTCAACCCACGGTCCGACAGCAAGCAATAGAACCAGCATGATCCACGGCGATCGCCGATCCGATCGATAGTCGCTGTGATTCGATTCCGATAAGCCGTACCAGTTGCCCAACTGTCCTGTCCCTCCCTGGAGAAGTGCCTGCGGAGGCCGCGTTGCGTCGTCGGCCGAATGGAGTCTGCTGGCGAACCGCCAATTCTGCGTTGGCTTTTAGCAACTCGTGTGGCGTGACTCCATAGCACAAGGTCGCGACATTGCAACATCGATGTGCTGCCGGTTCCTCGACAGAATCCATAATCCTTTGTAGAATAAGGACTTATGCGAGAAAAAAGCGGAAACGCCGGAACGGCACAGCGGCTGCATTAAGCCTTTGCCATACTCGCATCCTGGAGAAACAACATGAAAACTGGTTCACGACTATCGAACGGCAAAGGCGATCAACTTCCTCGCGACATGGTAGATCTAGCAGCTGCTATTTCTCGCCTGCCAGCTGAGCACCGCGGCCAACTCGAGTCAATTTACCAGCGAGTTGCTGATAGCACGCGACGCCGCCGCCGAATCTTGAACTTGGTTCAAGAGGCTTTGAGTCAGCTGCGTCTGGACATGAAATACTTGCTCTTCGACCTTGAAGCAACGCGACGCGAGCGAAACGAATACCGTCGTTGCCTTGAAGGTGAAGGTGACGTCGAAGAGTAAACCGCCTCGTCGCGACGGCCATGAGACAATCAAGACGACCATCGGCAACGACGATGGTCGTCTTTGAATTCACTAGCAGCCCCAATGCACACAGAATTCCATCCGTAGAATATGTCCGAGTTGACCCCAGAACAGTTAGCACAGCGTGCGTTGGATCTGAACCTGATCGATCGCCGACAGTTTGAAACTGTGCTAAGCGCAGTGGGGACAGACTTTGGCACGGCCGATGTCCAGCGCGAGCTCCTTGGCCGCGGATTCTTAACGAACTATCAATTCGATCGTCTGGCACGCGGTGAGAAGTTCGGGTTCTTCTACGGCGACTACAAGGTGCTCTACCTTGTAGGGACCGGATCGTTCGCCCGCGTCTATCGTGCCTCGCATCGCGAAACCGAAAAGGTCGTCGCGTTGAAGGTTCTGCGTAGTCGGTACAGCGAAAACCCCGTGCAAACGGAACAGTTCCTTCGCGAAGGCCGAATGGGGGCGGAACTGCGTCACCCCAACATCGTGCCTATCTATGAAGTCTTCTCGAAGAAGAAGCTCCACTTCCTGGTAATGGAGTTTGTCGAAGGGCAAAACCTTCGTGACTTCGTTCAAGTGCGTCGCAAGCTATCGGTTCCTGACGCGGTTAGCATCACGACCGATATTACGGCCGGACTAGCTTACGCCGCGGAGAAGGGGATTACCCACCGTGACATGAAGTTGTCCAACGCGCTGATTGCAAGTAACGGTCGTGCCCAGATCGTCGACTTTGGTTTGGCCGCTGCGACGGTTGCTGACGACGGCGATGATCTCACCAATCCACGTACTATCGACTACGCGGGCCTGGAAAAGGCAACGGGTTGTCGGAAGGATGACCCACGCTCCGACATCTTCTTCAACGGTTGCATGTTCTACCAGATGTTGTGCGGCGAATCCCCGATTCCATTTGGCGATCGCATGGCCCGCATGAACAACAGTCGCTTTAGCAACATCAAGCCAATCCTGGAAGTCGACCCAGAGATACCTGGCGTGATTGCTAAGGTGGTTGGCAAAGCGATTAAGTTGGACGTCGATCAGCGTTATCAGACACAAAAGGAACTTTTGGCCGATATGAAAATGATTGGTCAACTGATCAAGAACGGTAAGCTCGACAAAGCCGACGCTGACATCGACGTTGCCGCGGGCCCACCTAAGAACGTGATGATTGTCGAATCGAGTCAGGAGATGCAGGATGTCTTCCGGGCAAGATTCAAGAAAGAGGGCTGGCGAGCTCTGGTGATGCGAAATCCTTCACTCGCACTACGACGTTTTGACGGCGATCCTGATGTTGCCGACGTCGTTATCTTCAGCTGTATCGGTCTAGGTCGCGCCGGTGTTGACGCCTTCAACGAGTTCGCGAAAGCGACATCAACAAGTCGGGTCTCCGCTATTCTCCTGCTAGACAAACAGCATGATGGTTGGGAAAAGGACGCGGCACTAGACGCTGACCATCGCATCGCGTTGAAAATGCCGGTGAAGATGCGTCAGTTGCGACAGGCGATCGACAAGCTGACCGCTGCCAAGCAATAACGTATTGCTATCTGTTCTATGGCGTTCTCCGCCAAGACAATGCTGAGCGTCGGGCGCTGTTATCGCTCGCGTCGCACGTCGAGCAGAACAATGGTGGCCGATTTCGGTGGCCCCGTCAGTCCGGTCTGTCCGCCGAATTTGCCTTCGTACGATAGATCGCGAATGTTGTCAGAAACGCGATGGCCGACAGGAGCCCGAATGCAGTCTGCACGACGACTATCTTGCCCACCATTACATCTCGGCTTAATAGTGCGTCGAGGTACGAGCCGCCGAAGTGTTTCCGTACCGTTATAACGGCGGCAAGGAATGAAGAAATGACGCCGCACATAGCTATCAAGCTCAGTTTGCGCCACAGCTCGGATGCGGCTTGCTTGTGAGGTGATTCGGGCTCATCGTTCGATTCTGGAGTTCGATACGGGTTGGCCTTCATCTACGCGCACCTAGCAAGTTGCATCGCTTGTCTTGGTATTTCTAGTGGGTTCAATCTAATCGCGACCAAATGAAGCGAATAAGCAGGCCTAGCTCTTACGATCATAGCGGAGGGAAAACTGTTGGCCGAGGGCTACGTCGTTTACATGTTGTTTTGGAATTAGTGAGAAAGTCCAGCCGGATGCGAAGCGAATCGCACCACAGCTTCGCCCGCAATTACGCACGTCACGAATAGCACCTCTAAGCGCGGCGATGCCCGTGTTGGCGTACCGTACTCGAGGCTCTGGAATAGCATCCAGATGCAAGCCATCACAACGGGACTCAATAGACCGACAAGGGAGACGCGAAGACGCATGGACGGATAGAAACGCCGGTTGGAGCCGCGAAACGCGACCCAAAATGCAGACAGTAGTGATATCTGGAGCGCGCCCATCAACGCCGCTCCCAAACTCGTTGCTGTCCCGTTCCCATCATAAATAGAAAACGTAGCCGCAAGCGAACAGAACACGGCAACCGAAAACGGAAGCATCCAGTTATCTGATTGGCGTGAATTCAAGTGCGGTTCGTTGTACACGATAACTAACGCGATGCTAATTCAAGTTTTGCCACAGGGAGTATAGTGGACCGAGAATCGATAGCACGCAAAAAGCACCGGCAAGCAGTCCCGAAACGAGCGCAAAACGAACGAACTGACGGCGAGTATTGCCCGGCGGGATTGCAAACATTGCCAGCAATAGGGCAACGGCAGGGATTGCCAACACCAATGGTGAATTGAAGTTCAAGAGATACTGTGTCGTGGCGGGTAACTCGACGCCAAAGTCTTCAAACACGTGAGTCAATGGTCGTCGTGCAACGGCGATACTGACGGGAACCGCAAGCCAAATTCCGGCAGCCATATAGTCGATCAGAGTCCAGGAAGTTGATTCGGACTCGCTTGATGGGGATTCATACGGGTTCGAGGCGTTCATTCGGAGCCTAACGTCGTTTCTGCCACATCGCGGCTGGAAGGAGTTCCACCGACAATTCGTGTTTCCACTAGACCGACGAATGGACTCCGGTTGAGCAACTCAGTCTATCGCGGTGCAAGTGTTACCGGCAAGCTACGCACAAGACATGCGTGACCTCTTTGGGCTCAATCGACCACTTTACCTGACCGATTGCTGCGTCGCTGGGGCAACCTTGAACTCGACGGCCTCGTTTTGTTCAACAGTGAATCCTGATGGCGGGACCATGGAAAACGCCGTCGGTTCGATTTCCGCATATCGGATTCGTGACAACTCGATACTGTGTGTTTGGCGGCCCTCAGTCGCTGTCTGAACTGTGATCAATCGAGGTCGCTTGGTCTCTTCCTCACGCCATACCGTGCGAACTCTCGTTGCGAGACCCTTCTTCAGTGTTTCGCGCAGTCCAATCGTTGGGCGACTAT
>CAYQMZ010000694.1:0-4583 GCA_964418725.1 uncultured Pirellulaceae bacterium | reverse complement strand
GGCCTTGACTCAGCTGAGCAACGATGATGCTTCCGTGACGATCGTACTCGACGTCCTGTCAGACGATGTGGGCGACTTCAACGACGATGGGAAAGTCGACGCCCTAGATATTGATTGGCTATCGCGCCGAATTGCAGCCGACACAGCGGGATCAGAGCTTGACCTAAACGGCGATTTCAAAGTGGACTTTGTTGATCATGAGATCATGGTCGAAGAAGTGTTGAACACTGTCCCCGGAGATGCAGATTTAGACGGTCTCGTTCAATTCAGCGACTTTGGTGCTCTGTCGACGAACTACGGCACCAACGGCGGTTGGTCTGACGGAGACTTCAACGGCGATGGACGAATCCAATTCCACGACTTTGCGATCTTGGCAAGGCACTTCGGACGCACCGTCGCCGCAGTGCCCGAGCCAGACATGTTCCCGATGGGTCTTGTCGCTGGGGTGCTAATTGCAGCGTGCAAACGAAAGCCACGCAGACGAACGGGACGGAGTTGACCACGACGTTTCGCTGATCGACGGCTCCGCCACGTGGGCCAGTGCATTGCTGACTTGCTCAGCAGTGCCGGGAGTAGCAGTGGCCAACAACCAGCGTTCATTTTGCCTGTCGGCTGTAGGCTGAGTGCTGCACTTGGACGTTCCGCAATTTGCGACGCATATCGTTCCATGCCGATTCCGTAACGGCCGTATCGTGCAAGTGAACCAGAACCAGCTTGGGCATTCTCGTTAGCGTATCAGCAATGGCATCTGTCACTTTCGTTCCCGACAGATAAACCTTCTCTAGATTCGGACAATCGGCAAGCCATGTGAGTCCAGCATCCGTTACCGACGTGTTCTCTAGCCCGAGAGAATTCAAGTTTTCTAGCCCTGAGAGTTTCGACAAGGCCGCATCGGTAACTTGCGTGTCGCCCAGACGGACCTCCGTAAGCGAAGTCAACTTAGCCAACTGCTCACACACGGCATCAGTCACTTTCGTTCCATGAAGCCCAACGCCCTCAAGGTTTGACAGCTGAGCTAACTTGGCAACTCCTGCATCGCTCACGTTGGTGCCATCAATGTAGAGCCGCTTTAGATTGCTCAAGCCAGCGATTGTGTCCAACGCTCCGTCAGTAATCTGCGTTCCGTCAAGCGTGAGTGATCGCAACTCAGTCAGCTTCGAAATGGCAGCAACTCCCAAGTCCGTGACCTGGCTTCCACCAAGAGCGAGCTTCTTAACCGTCGTTGCGTTGCTCAGTTTTTCAAGGTCCAGATCGCTGACATTCGCACCATCAAAATCAATGATTTCAATTGACGGCAAACCAGCAACGCGTGTGACCAAACCGCTTTCAATGCTCGATTTCTTCAGCTCAACATACGTGAGATCTTCGACGTATGCTTCGCCGAAAAGATCCGCCACCATGCCGCGTTCGCCGCCTTCCTTTTCGTTTACATAGTAGGACGCGTCTTCAGAGAGCCGACGTCCGTACGAAACGCGTCCGCCAGCATCCACAACGGCGCCGGCCGTCCCGCCTTGGCCAAAACCACGCAAAAGCCAAGGGCCAAACAAGACCGCGACGATCACCAAAATCAACAAGACTACCAACCAGCCGATTTTCCCTCGCCCGGTTTTCTGCTCGCCTCCGTCGGCGTTCTGCGCTGATGGTACGTTCGTGTCAGTCATTTTGCTCTCCGGTTCTTTTCTTCCCAGCCGACGAGACATGCTATCAGGAGGGCCCAGCAATCTCTAGCAGACAGCAAAGCGAACTGTTCTGGGCTTCGCTCAGCAGCTCTCCCGATCGAAGTAAAAATGCGTAGTGGGCACGAGCTACATTAACTACATCAAACTTAACGGCAGACGTATACCGCAGGAACGCCGGCCCCAAGCTTCGGAATTACGAATCGTTGGGAATCCTGATCAGTTGGTTGCAACTTCTCCCACTTTGAACCGATGAGAAGCTTCAGTGGGGGACTCAGAATTGAATACGTCGCAATTTGCGATTGCGGTGCTAGTGCTCGTTGTTTTGAGCACCGGGTGCAGCCGACAACGCTATCGAGTGCGCGCGGACCAAGATGCGTACAACCTAGTTGCTGAAAAAGTCGCAGGACGTCCCTGGGACCAACCGGATTTCAATATCGAAACGGATGTTGATTCGCGGCTTTCACACCACTCGTGCATTGACGACCCGTTGCTTCCGGCCCCCGAACCGGAACTGTACGCATTCGACGTCCCCGAGACGGTCGAGCGGCCGGCAAGTCGTTTCTTCGGCGATCCACTTGGATTCTATGATGGAATTCGAGATACACTGGCAAACGGGCGAAAGCGGAGTGCAAACTCGACTGCACCGGAAGTCGCCGCACGCAAACAAGCTCGCTTCCGTCATGTCGCCTATGACGAACCGGTCAAGGACGATAACAACGCAGCTGGTTCGACGTCGTCGCTACTTCCTACAACTGAGGCACGCTTAGTCGCCGCCACGCTACCGACAGCGAAACAGTGGCCGCATTCACCAAACACCATAAGTCGGCTGGGCCAAGTAGATACTGACCGTACGATACATCAGGTGGCCGCCATTCCCGTGTCACAGGCGGACTTGGATCAACCTCCCGAAGAACCACGCCCGGATCTTGGTGGCTCTGGCCAAAAAGACTCCCGTCAAGACGACTCTAGTCCGGACGAAGTCTTGGCTCAGCCGCGACAGCAGGAAATCGACGGTGGCCGTCCTGTTGTCCCGATTGCCGAAGACGCCTGGAACACCGTCCCCAAGAATTGCCTCGTTCGCGTTCTCGAGTTTCAGTCCGTGCGTGATGAGTACGCTCGCACGTTCGATTCGGATGTGCCTGAAAGCTTCCTGGACGATGCCGAGAAACTGGCACTCGAGGACCTGTTACAACTGGCAGTCAAACACAGTCGCGAGTTCCAAACCGCGAAAGAATCGCTCTACCGTGCTGCGCTACGTCTGTCACTTCAGCGTTACGCTTTCCAATTGAAGTTTACTCCCACGGGCAACGGAACGGCTGTCGACTGGACGCAAGATCGCGTCGGCGGCATCACCGAGGACTCACTGGGAGTTGGCACCGGCGCAACGGTGGACAAAGTGCTTGCAACCGGTGGCAATCTTTTGGCTCGGTTTGCCAACGACGTTGTACTCACATTTAACGGCCCTCAGGGATTCGCCACCGACGTTGGGTCGGAACTGCTGACGGAAATCACACAACCGCTGTTGCAACGCGACATTGTCTTCGAACAACTCACTCAAGCTGAACGCGACGTCGTTTACGCGGCTCGCGACTATGCCCGATTTCGCAAACAGTTTTTCCGCGACATCGCTAGTGACTACTACAATCTGCTGCTGACTTACCGAAGTATCGAAATCGACATGCTCGATTACTTCGCCAACCAGCGTGGCTTCGAGCAGGCAAAAGCTGAGTTCGAAACGGCAAACCGTATCCCTCCATTCCAAGTCGATCAGTTCGAGCAGAATGCCCTCGACAGCCGCAGTCGCGTCATTCGCAGTTGCAACAACCTCGAACAGGGGTTCGATTCACTCAAGCTACGGCTGGGCATCCCAACCGAGACCCCAATCAACTTGGATCTGCGGGAGTTAGATCTCATCACCGCACGTGACGAGGTCATGGTGGCCAGCGAACTAAGCCGACGTCGCTCAGGCTACCTTGAGCGTGCTCAGCGTAGAGCAGAAAGATCGGCTGTTGAAAAAGAACAGCTAGTCTTCTGGGCGATTCAGTTGGCACAGAGACTGCAAGGGCTGCTTGAGGTCCGTGGGCGACTGGACTCCAAACGCGAGGGGGCAGACGAACTATCGGCAGACATGCCAACCACAGACGAAACTCTGGAACAAGAACCGGCGGGCGTCGACCAAGGTGAACTCAGTCGCGTCACGTCCATGATCAACCGCTTGCAGGTCGAGTCGCTCGCGATTGCCGCCGCACGCAGCCGACAAGAACTGGATCGAGAACTCGCTGGTAGACGACGCCCAACAAATCTCATCAGCCAACGGATCAACTACATCCAAAACCTGATCGATCTGGGAGTCCAACAACAAAACACCTACGGCATCGGCCCAGGCTTGCGCACCTTCTACCAATCCCAAAGAAAAGTCGACGATGCGTTTACGGCGTGGGATGACCTCAACACCCGACTGCGCGAGGCCGCTTCCAGCTCCACTGCCGACAGCACTGAGCGGCGACAGGCTGAACTCGCGAAGATCCCGCAGATCGCTGATCAACTCGGTGACCTAGTTACGGAAATCGAGTCCCAGGTTACGGTCGAAGAACGTCTGGATGCCCAACAGCTGGTGCGTGACGCGTTAGACCTTGGATCGTCCCTGCTGACTCCCGAAACCGGCGGACTGGCACCGATCGACATCGGCGTCGACGAGGCAATGCTGACCGCAATGGTGACGCGGTTTGATCTGATGAACGAACGCGGAGCTCTGGCAGATGCCTGGCGTCAGATCAAACTGACCGGCGACGACCTGCGGGGCACCCTGCGGCGTTGGCTTGCGGATCCCGTCTTTGCGCCGATCCGAGACGAGGCCGCCCTGGCTGAACTTCCGGAGGAAGAGCGCGCGACCTACGCCGTGTT
>CAYQMZ010000693.1:0-4591 GCA_964418725.1 uncultured Pirellulaceae bacterium | reverse complement strand
CTGTACATCTCGCCCGGCGAGGAGCCGACTTCGGTTTCTCGGTCGATGGGATCAACGTGGATTTCGCCAAAGTGATGGAGACGCAGCAAGTCAATCGAGCTCGCTCCAGCAGCGGGATTCAAAAGGGATTGGAGGAGTATGGCGAGGTAATCACGGGATACGCCGCCTTCAAAGACGCCAATACCGTTGTGGTCGATGGTAGAGAATTGACGGCCGACATGTTCGTGGTCCATACCGGGACGCGACCCACTATGCCACAAGTTGCAGGCGTGGAAGACATCAGTTGGCTCAATAACGAATCGCTATTGGATCTGACGGAACTTCCACAGCATCTTGTGATTGTCGGTGGCAGTTACATTGCGTTGGAGTTTGCGCAGATCTTTCGACGTCTTGGCAGCGAAGTGACCGTCTTGCAACGCGGAGCTCGGCTCGTATCGCGCGAAGATGAGGACGTCAGTCAGATCGTAGAGCAGATACTAACAGACGAGGGCATTCGTGTGCTCTGTAATTCGACGATCGAAAGCGTATCTCAGGCTGACGAAATCACGGTGAACGTTAACGTCAATGGCTCACTCGACAGCCTGAAGGCGTCGCACGTGTTGTTCGCCACCGGTCGGGTACCAAACAGCGATCGGCTGAATGCTTCAGCAGCTGGTTTAGAGTTGTCACCGCGCGGCTTTATCGAAGTCAACGATGTGATGCAGACGAACGTTCCGCACATTTACGCAATCGGTGACGTAAACGGCAGAGGGGCGTTTACACATACATCCGTGAATGACGGTGAGATCTTTTGGGATCACTTCGCGAGAACGAACGGGATTAGCAAAGACGCACCTGAGCTTGACCGAACTGCCGAACAGCGAAACGTAATTTATTCGATGTTCATTGATCCTCCGCTCGCACGCGTCGGGATGAATGAAACCGAGGCTCGTGCCAGTGGCCGCAACGTGCTGATGGCTGTCTCACCTATGTCCCGGATCGCACGGGCCCGCGAAAAACGCGAGACCAAGGGCATCGTCAAGATTCTGGTTGATGCGGATACCGAGCAGATTCTCGGTGCTACCGTCTTTGGCACGGGAGGCGACGAAGTCATCGGCTCGTTCGCGGTGTTCATGCAATCCGGGTTATCGTGGAAACGATTTCGGCGTGTCGTCTTCCCTCACCCGACGATTTCCGAGTTGATGCCTTGGATCATGGATGGTCTCGAGCCCCTGAAGTAACGGGTTCTGTGATCGCACTTGCGGATCACACGGCGTGAACGCATTGATGGATGCCATCGAAACAAACGTACTAGCGTCTTCGATAGTTCCACCAACGCCAACGCCACTCTTGCGCATCGCGGACTTCGAATTTATCCGTCTCATTGACCATGTGGGTGCCAATGATGTTCGGTTGCCAATCCGGAAGAATCTTACCGATGGGCGTCTCTCGATAAGTAGTTTCGGTTAGCTCATCGATGCGATTCAGTGTGATGGCGTAACCGTATCTTAGCGAACAGTCCTGTGCTGGCCGGATAAGTTCGTTTCCTACGATGCGAATTCGTCCGGCTGGTCGAGCACTGAGCACGTTTGACACGACAGGGTTCAATGGGTGCGCTCGCCAAGGTCCTTGAAGATTGTCGGCAATGAATACATGCAACTCGTCGTCGCAAGTCGATCCAGGTGGGGCAATGTTGCAGAACAGGTAGAAGCGACCATCCTGAATGTGAATGGTTGGGTCCACGGCAACGACATCATCGAGTAACACGCCAACTTGTTCCCAATCGTATGGAAAATCCGTGGCTCGGTAGAGGCGGACTTGTCGGGCGCCAGCGGTTTCGGGCGTCATGTAGACTTCGCCATCGTGCTGGAATACATGAGGATATGACAGATGGACGTCCGCGGACACTGCCGATCGAAACGTGTCGACCGTGCCGTTGTCGTTCACTTCCCCGACCACGATGGTCGCTTTAGGATTTCCAAATCGAAATCGTTCGGCGAATAGATAGGTCCGGGTTTCGTGTTCGATAAGAAACGGGTCGGCGTAGAATCCGTCACTGGGATTCGGGATGATCGACCACTGGTCGCAGTCCTTGGGGCGAATGGCGCAGAACCATTGGCGATCGCGGGTGCGTTTCACGGCTTTACGCAGTTGCATTCGTATCCCTGCGACGAATCTTCGTGCCAGAAAGTTCGCCATCTGCAACGCGGTGGGCGGTTTATAGATAGGCTTACTGTACCTGTCGTCGTCTTGGCAAGTTTCCAAGCCACGGAGGAAGTCGTCGCCGAACTGGTGAAGTTGCTCCAAGCGACGAGGAACGAATCGAGCCGCTTTCCAGTAGATTGGATTTCGATTGGCAAACAGAGAATTGAACTCGGTCCGCGCGAGCGATCGATAAATGACATGGCCGCCATCGAGTTCTTCTGTGAGCTTTTGAAGCACGACGCCGGAGACGGGATTGCGTTCGTACATCTCCCAAAATAGTGCTGGGCCGCCACGATATTCTCGATTGTCGCCGTGGTGATAGGACCAAACGCCGTGAGTGGCTGAATGCAGTATGTCGCCTCGCAGAATGCGAAAACCGAAGCGCAACAACACGTCCAAGTTGTGACTCTCGACGTGCTGAATATCTTCTGCGGGGAAGTAATCGCTGTACTTCTTCTCGATGGTGGAAACAACTCGCGTGTCGACGTTTGCCAGTACATTCGAGAGATCCACGGGTTCGGTGGCGTCCAACTTGAAGCGTCGGCCGTAGATGAATGCGTCTAACCGGCGAAAGCGATCGAAGATGCCTGATCGGTAGGCGTCGCGAATGCGATCGAGAGGCCCCGAGACTTTTCGGCGACTGGCTTGGCCGCCGTTCAACAGCACTAATTGGATCGTCGCGTAATCGCTGGATTGTATTTCTTCAACGACTTGTGCCACCCATCGGCGCACGACGAACTGGTCGAGCAATAACCCAACTCGAAGCGGTCGATTCGTGTCTCGAGAGGTTTCCATGGCGCGGCTGACGATACTGCGACTGCGTCCGGAGAAAATTGGCGTATAGACGGACCTATCTCCATGCTAACGAGCGCGGCATCGATGGAGAGTCGTCAATCCAATTCCAGCGTTTGCGAGTTGGTTTGCTCGAAGCGATTGCTCGGGCTGTGTTGATCATGCGGAATCGAACGTGGCGTGGCGGCTAACGTAGGTTGACGATCAGCCGCTGCTGGAATGCGAATTCTGGTTGGACGTCACACCAAACGCCGCTGACCGCCGCGTTCTCAAATCGTTCTAAGTCGCGCAATCCCTACTTTGAAGTGCCGAGAAAAGGCGGAAAATGTTACAGCCGATTATCATTAGAGTTGATCCATTTTGCCTCGTCCCTCAACTTTCCCTGCCCGGAACTTCTAGGCTTCGCGACCATGAAACGACGTACATCTATGACACCAGCTGGCCGACGAACTCGATTTGGGAGCGGACTATCGTCACGTTTAAAGAAGACGCGTAGCCGCAAGACTTCTCGCCGAATTGGATGGGAGACGCTGGAGTCTCGAATCGCGTTGACGACGGCAACGCTTTCTATTTTCGTCAGCGGCGACGAGGTTGGGATTCCCGAGTCGATTGGGAGCAACGCGGCTGGCGATGCCATTTCGCAGGTGCGAACGGTTGATATGAACGGAACGCTGGACATCAATCCGATTAACAACGAACCGTTGGAAGACATCACGCTGGGGGATTTCTTTGAGACGTGGCGAACCAATGCCGGGGCTGGTGGCATCAACGTAGACGCCCGGTTTAGTTCGACGCAACTGCTGGAGAACCGCGCCGGGACGAGCGACACGGTCCAGATGTTCGTGAATGGCCAGATCAATCGCGAGTTCGAGGACTACGTCATTCAAGAGGCGGACGACATTACGCTGATCTTTGGTGACAACCCGGTCGTGTCGGTGAACACGACCTTCGGTTCTATGCTGTTTGAGCTGTTCGAAGACGAGACGCCGGCAACGATCAACAACTTTTTGAATTATGTGAACGATGGAGATTATGAGAACACGATCTTCCATCGAACCGTTGATAACTTCGTCATTCAAGGTGGCGGTTTCCTTACCGACAGCAACACGTTTACGTCGGCCAATCAGTTGACGCGTACGGATACCGATCCACCCGTTCAGAACGAGCCGGGGATTCTGAATACGCGTGGCACGATCGCGATGGCGAAAACAAGTGATCCTGATAGTGCTACGAATCAGTTTTTCGTCAATACAAATGACAACGCCAGTCTTGATAGTCCTGCTAACTCGGGCGGATTCACTGTCTTTGGCCAAGTGCTTGGGCTAGATACCGTGGATACGATCGCCGACTTGCCTCGGAGAACGAATCTTGCTTCGCCGTTTGGCGAATTGCCGGTCGCTGACGACGGAACACTTGTTGTGATTCAAGAAGTCGTAGGGCTGGGGGAAATCTCAGGCTTCAAATTCAACGACACGAATCGCAACGGACAGTTTGACAGTGATGAAACTGGCGTTGCCGATGCAACCGTGTTCATCGATGCGAATGCGAACGGAGTCGTTGACGCCGATGAGCAAACCACAACGACGGACGCGGACGGACGTTACCTGTTTCAAGT
>CAYQMZ010000692.1:0-4608 GCA_964418725.1 uncultured Pirellulaceae bacterium | reverse complement strand
GAATAGTTGTTTTCGTTGGCCGAATTCTCGAAGCGAGTGCCGGCCAAGGAATCAGGATAGCTGGGCAACGGGAGGTCCGAGACAACGTCGCCCTGACTTCCTCGCCACCAAGTGGTATCGCTAACGATCGCCGCACCCGATGGATTCAACAAGGGATAGTCTTCCGTACCGGCTAGCCCAGCCTCCAAGAAGGCCTCGGCATTGTTTCGCATATTCGCGTCGTACCAGTACTGCGACAAACCAGCGAATGGAACCTCGTTACCGAACTCCAGATTGCTTTGTTGGCCAGTCAGTTCCAACGTGCCGGTGGACAGGCCCGCAACGGCAACTTGCTGCGGCAGGAATTCGTTCACAATCGAGTAGTTATCAAACGAGATACCATGCATGCCGTCTTCGTCTTCGACATTCGACAAATCCATGTCACCGTGCACGCTGTAGCCAAGACCGACGAACCAGCCGGCTCCGTCATCCTCCGTCGGCAGGTCAACGTCCGTCACACGAGGCGAGTAGCCCCATTCACCCGGTTGACCGTCAACGTCTGGCGCAAAGGCCGACAAGAATGTGTTTGTCGACTCCTGGTATTGCAAGCGAAGCCACGACGCGTTCGTTGTTGGATTCAACACACCAGGCGTAGACTCAGGAAACACATTGTTGCTGACTTCGCCAGCCGAGTTGCTGATCGCGGGCTCGAACCCATTTTGACCATCACCCGTACGCCGGCCGTGCATTCGGACGGGAACTGGGCTGTGCCCACCTTCCGCCGGTGTGTCTATCTGCGAACCCGTGCCAGACACAACGGCCGTCATAGCCATCTGCCCGTTCCCAGACAGATTGGCGACGGCAACGGGTCCACTCTTGCCCCATCGCCCTGCAACGGATTCCGTTTGAGCAACCACGCGTACAGTGGCGCTAAAATCGCCCGTAACTTTATTCTCGTCGTGAAGGTAAATGAACTGGTCACCGCCATTCCACATATCCCCACCGGGTCCATCGTAAAGCGTGACGGTACCAACACCCGTCAAGTCACCTTCGACTCGCCCATCTCCACCACCATCGTGGCTCACATAGGTGACGGTATTGAGCTCAGCAAACGCCAAGCTACCGACCATCAACCATAGAAACGCAACTACAGAGAATCTCATGATCTCCCCCAGAGAAAGTAAGTTGCCCCGGTTCCCATTACCGCACGACCAACAACATCCGGGTAAACAACAGGTTCGGCCGCGGCCACAATTTAAGGGCCGCATTCATCGAATTCAACAAAATACCCACCGCGCAGCGGCGTGGGCGACCGATTGCCTATGCAGAGAAGCCACTGAACGCATCACTCGCGCGCGAAACGTCTCGAATCGTATCAATCGCGCACGAACATATTAGTTTGGCAGTAGCTGCAACGAGACTGCTATTCGCGCGACATTTCCAGTCGAACGGATCGACGCTCTCCACCCTTAATCGCGATCTCTTTTCCACCAGTTCGTCGCGGATAGCCTTGGGGCGGATGCTGATCGCCGGGACCGACCACGATCAGACCTGGCTTTACGAACAGACGCAGCTTTCCGTTGGCATCGGTTGTCGGCCGCTCAACCATCGACAACCGCGGCGGCTTCCAACTTCTCCATTGATACGAGCTCTGTGTGGTGCCGTCTCCGACCCAAACGTCGACATCCTTCAGCCCCTTCTTTGTCGTCGCGTCGACGATCTCGATGTCAAGAATACCAGCTGGCTCAAGCTTGATCTCCAGCAGTCTCTGATCCGTTCCGATGGGTTGAACGGTGTGCGTGAGGATAGATTCAACGCTGTACCGCGAGATGTACGGCGTCTGATGCTCCGTTAAGTAACTGGCGCGATACTCTCCGGGCGGCAATTCCAGTTCCACCTTGCCAGTTGCGTCGGTGATCTTGTACTGACCGCCCCCACGACTATGGATTTCGACGAAAACGTTTTTGGCAGGCATCCCCGTGTCGCCATACGTCACCGCGACAGGAACGGAACGCGTCCGCCGAAAGACCAGCGTAGCCATATCGAATTCGATCTTGCGGTCCTTGAATCGAATCTTATCGGGAGTCGCCGTGGTTGCGTGAATCATGCGACTCGCGAACCCCTTGGGAGGCCCCAATGAGATTCGAAAGCCCGTATTCGTCGGCAACTCGTCAAACGAAAAACGTCCATCTTGGTCCGTCTTCCGATTCCGCATCTCATCCGGTATCACACGACTGTTGTAGAGAATCGTGAAGTCCTGCGGACCCGTTCTGAAAAAGTCGCGACTCTTCTCGTAACCTTCATCCGGGACAGGCTGAGCGTTAAAGAGCCCGACCTTGACGTTGGGAATCGGCTGTCCCGCATCGTCGATGATGCGTCCACTGAATCGGGCTGGCGTGGAAAAACGGAGATTGTGGCGATAGTCCGACTGTCCAGGGCGATGGAATTTCGCACGATGCCACGCGAACCCAAATCCATGGGCTTGCCCAAAGACTTCGAATTGACCGTATGGATTATCCGTCGGGTGTTCGCCGGGATCGATCGGCAGCATCGCATCCACAAATCGATAGCGACCGTTTTCGTCCGTCAGCGTACTGGCAAGCAATTTCTGCTGATACGTCGACGAGGCCAAATACACTGACGCATTCGGCAATGGCTCACCGTCTGGAGTATAGGCAATGCCCGAAACGGTAATTGGATCGTGGCGTATTGCCTCTGGCTGTTCTTCGATTTTCGTTTTATCTGCCTTTGCGTTGTCTGCATTAGCTTCATCGCCTTTCGAATCATCAGCCCCGGCGAAACGACAGAACAGCGACGTCCCCACGACACAAACGCAGAGCAATGCCAACGCTCGCTGGGCAACCAGTCTCATTACCTCAGTCCTCATGCCAACACTCCTCGACTCTGCTCCATCTCACACGTCCGGTGTCGACATCATATCACGCGTGGTGCTTGCCCAAAAACTAATCGACACAAACGAGCCGACTCAACAAAAACAGCCGAGCAGCCCTGGGGTGGCTGCTCGGCCTTTGACCGACAACAAGTCGATCATCGGGAAAGATCCGTCGGTTTTGAACTAACGTCCGTCGTCAGAGGAAACGAAACCTCGGTGGACGCTCGTCGAAATCAATTGGCCGTTAACGCCATTCCAGCACTCGGAAGACACCTCGCTTTTGGCTCATGTCGTTTTGAATCTGGATCAGACGATCACGGTACAGGCTCAATAGAACGGCAACGGCAAAGAAGCTACCGCCGGCAACCATCATCACCACAGAAACGCTCTGTAGTTGGCTGGGGATCCGAATGAGAGCCACAAGGGACACGATGTAAGTGACCAAAAGCCCCGTTCCTCCCAACGTCGTCGAGCGAATGCGACATGCGAATCCAATGGTGAGCAGCGATATCCCGATCAACAGCCCGGCGATGTTGTGGAACAAAGCCCAGCCCTCCAGTGAATTGGCATAGCGAAAGAACAGCACTCCGATCGCGAGCGGTACGGCTGTGAACAAGCTTCCGATCCAAAGCGCCATCGTCGCGCCGTCGTCCTGCGTGTCTTCTTCGCGGTACCAGCCAAGATGCCCGATGACCAGCAGGAATACTCCCAATGCCACCGTGCCCAACTCGACACGAATCAACCAATGCGTACCAATGACGCTGTTCAGCGAAGCCAGCGTTGTAGCAGCCAGCGCGACCGCGGCACCACGGAAGCCAGCCCGCCAGCCTGACTCTTTCGACAAGAGGCTTGCAACTGCCAGACTGACAACCTGCACAGCGAACAGCACAAACAGTCCCCAACTGACTTCGCCCGCAATCGTTCGGCAGATTCCAAGCAGCGTGCCAAGCAGAGCTCCCGTCAACACGAGTGCACTTGCCGGTCGTTCGAATCGCTCCGCGTCATGGAGCTTACGAGCGACGAAGAGCCCCAATCCGATCAGCGTCGGCGTCAACACAACCGCATGATCGACATTGAATCCCATCCCCACACTTGCCATGACGACAGACAGCGTCGCACAGATCCCCGCCAAGACGCGTTCAATACTGCGAGTCTTTCCAACACCGCCCAGATAGAACGTCACGGACGACGACGCGAGCACGCCGGCCCAGGCCCAAGCCGCTGGCGCGACGTGAACGATTCCGAATAAGAAAGCCGTTCCGAGGTACCCCAGTGCCAGTAGGTTTGCAATCGACATTACGTTTTGCAACGCGCGGCGTTGCAATCCAGGCTTTGACGCCCAAGCAGCGACGGCAAACAGCGATGGAACAGCAAACATCATCGGTGCCAACATCATCAGATGGCTCACACCCACAACTTTTCCGCAAAACGCGGCGCAACAGATCCCCAATACCGAAGATCCCACCAACAACACATCAGCCAGCGGCGCCAATTGGCCCGTGAATTCCTTTGCCCCTTCGCCGGACTCACTGGACTCGTCTTCACGCGCCCGGATCCCTTTTGCATACGCGAGATCGCGTGACGGGTCACAGTGAACCACAGCAAACCAACCGCTTAGACAGGCAACCGCAGTCAGCCCGAGTTGCGACACAACCGCCCACGGTCCGGCGGCAAAAACACCGGCGGGCAATTCCAAGTAACTGGCGAAGAACTGCATTACTCCATAAGCAAGCAGG
>CAYQMZ010000691.1:0-4620 GCA_964418725.1 uncultured Pirellulaceae bacterium | reverse complement strand
GCGTTGCACAGATTCAGCAGGACCACTTGGTACACGTCCATAACTTGTGGATCGCAATCGCGTTCGCATGTTGTCGATGGAGTGGATCGATGGGTACGATTTGCGCCGCGTTCTGTGTAACGAGACGCTGGCCAGGATCGAGCATCGCGTGAGCGTGCGACGTTGGGAGTACATGAATCGGGTTCTCGTCACTGAGGGAATCGAGCAGCCTCGGTTGAAAGCTGGGGTGGCGATGGCGATTGTGCGAGATTGTCTGGCTGGACTAGCGGCCTTGCATCGTGAGGGCGTAGTGCATGGTGACGTTAAGCCGGCGAATATCATGTTGAAACGCACCGGTTCTTCGAAGTTGATTGACATCGGTTCTGCGTTCGAAATTGATGACCCACCACCGACGCGAACATGCACGCCTCGCTACGCGGCGCCGGAAGTCTTGGAAGGCGGCGAAGCGACCTACCGCAGTGACTTGGCGAGTCTTGGTTATTGCCTCATTGAAATGCTTGCCGGGCGTCCACTATTTACGGGGCGATCCGATTACAAGGATTTGCTCGAAGCGAAACGCATGCTGCCGCAGCAGTTGGAGTCAGTGTTGCCGGAAGAGGTGACTTGCAACGAGTTGCTGATGAATTTCTGCAAGGGATTGATCGCGCCGGACCCGATGCGACGATTCCCGTCGGCCGAAGATGCGGACTTAGTGGACAATGGAGCGGCAGCCTTTCAACGCCAGTTGGTCATGGGTGATCTCTCTGTGGAATACACAAACGAGATTCGCTTGTGGGTTGAAGAAATCAAAGACCTGGAAGATATCCGAGGCGGGCTCTAAGCCGCTTCGATCCCTTTGATTTGTCTTGTGGTACCGTATCGTACTGCCGTCATTCTGGCGGCGTACTTTTTTCGCCTGAAGTTTTGCGGATTGCGGCGATGTATGGGAGAGGCCCGTACTTCAAACGAACCGCCGCTTGGTAGACAATGGTTGCATGAACGTTACCGTTGCATTTACCACACAGCTCAAGGCAGCCATTGGCATGTCTGAGCAAACGATCACGCTTCCCGATTCGGCCACTGTAGACGATGCGTTGAAGCATTTGGCGACGCTACATCCTCAGCCGTTTGGGGATCTAGTGCTGTCCGATGGAGAGCTGCTTCCTTCGATCTTGATGTCGCTGAATGATCAGCAAGTCGACCAGCAGGTTGCCCTAGCGGACGGGGACGTGCTCACGCTGCTCTCTGCGATCAGTGGCGGTTAGCTATCCGCATTGCCGTCACGTTCGAAGCATTCCCAAACCAAGCTGAGATTGAGTTCGACGAATTGCCATGAGCGAATTGACTCCAGAAGAAAAGGCGACGTACGAATGGCAGATCTGGGTTCCGGAGTTCGGTGAATCAGGACAGGAGAAGCTTAAAGACGCCTCCGTGCTTGTGTCACGCTGTGGAGGTCTGGGGAGCGTTGTGGCATACGAGTTGGCCGCGGCTGGCGTCGGCAAGCTGGTTTTGGCGCACGGAGGAAACGTCAAGCACAGTGACCTGAATCGACAGTTGCTAATGACTCACGACTGGTTGGGGAAGCCTCGCGTTGAGTCAGCCAAACGCCGCTTGCTAGATTTGAATCCAAGACTGGAAATCGTCACCGTCGACTCGAATGTGAACGACCAGAATGCAGAAGAACTGGTCGGGCAATGCGACGTGGTTGTCGATTGTGCGCCGCTATTCGAAGAGCGTTTCGCGATGAATCGAGAAGCGGTGCGGCAAGGAAAACCGCTTGTCGAGTGTGCCATGTACGACTTAGAGGCTCACATCTACACGGTGCTGCCGGGCGAAACGGCTTGTGTTGCCTGCCTGTATCCGAAGAAGCCGCCTGCATGGAAACGCGAGTTCCCAGTCTTTGGTGCGGTATCTGGAATGGTGGCCTGCATGGGGGCGATGGAAGCCATCAAGGTCATTGCTGGGTTTGGTGAACCCTTGGCCGGAAGAATTGCGGTCGCCGACTTGCGAGATATGAAGTTTCGCGAATTCAAAATCTCGCGGCGCAAGAACTGTGAGATCTGCGCGGAGCAAAGCTAACTCGCTTACAGCGCGTTCGCGCGATCTTTCACCTCGCGAGAAATACGATCGGCAGATCTAGGCGTGTCGGAACTGGGGCTATGCTCTCGCATGTCACGCGTCCGCAAGTTCGACGACTTTCATCGTTCGCCATTTACCCTGCATGAACCTTCCGAAGTAAACCAGTCCTTGGGCGAAAATCCAAATGGTGATCAGTACCCAGAAGTGATTGATCGTCCAATTCCAACGGTGGATTCCAATCCAACCCAGTATCACTGGAATCGGCGACATGATCATCGCCGCGATCAGCACGAACTTTGTGTCACCGGCACCCTTAATCGCACTTGCAAAGACGATCAGTCCAGCATCGACGATGCAGTAGACTGCGACGAATCGCAGCAGGATGACTGTCATGTCTCGGATCTCAGCGAACTCTTCCGCATCGGCACCCAGTTCGTGGAGTACGAGGAAGGCGCCTGGCACTAACCAGTACAGGGCGGCCATGACTAGACCGTAGCCTAACGCGATCGTCAGCGTGGTGAACGTCGCACGTGACGCTAGATCGGGTCGCTGCTTGCCAATTTGGTTTCCGACAAGAATCGAAACTGCGAATCCAAGGCCTAGCAGAGGCACGAACGCAATCTGGTTGACGTTGAAGGCGAGCGTGGTGGCTGCCAATTCTGTCGTTCCAAGCGTCCCGACCAGCAATAGATAAGCAGAAAACGCACTCATCTCGATGAACATCTGCAGACCATTCGGGCCACCGTAGCGAATCAGTCGGGTCATCATGGGCCAATCGAAGCGGCAGTCGGCTCGAACTCCAAATTGACCCGTGATTTCATTTGCAGATCGATCGGTTGATTCAGCAACATCCACTGAGTCGCGGTCTCGCCGAAACATGAGGGCCAGGTAGATGAAGACTCGAATCCACGAGCTAACGACGGTTGCCAATGCAGCACCAACGATTCCCATTTGAGGAAAACCGAAATAGCCAAAGATCCACAGATAATCCAGGACTACGTTCAGCAACGAGGTGGATGCGTCCACCTTCATGATCACGCTTGTCTCTTCTCTGCCAGAAAAGAAACCGGATGTTGCTGCTGCAATGACGACTGCTGGTGCACCGAATTGCAGCGCACGAAAGTAGACGATTTCGTAATTCGCAATCCCTTCCGGGTGTCCGACACCAGAAAACAATGCCGGAGCAAGCTGGTGCAGCAGGAAGAACAATGGCACCGCCGCAACCGCCAACCAAACTCCTTGCCAAACGATCAGTCCCATCTTGTGGTACTGCTTCGAGCCGTTGTACTGAGCGACGAACGTTCCGACGTAGGAGGCCACGCCCATCGGCAGGCAAATCGCAGAAAAACTGACCGCTCCCGCCGGCATCGCAGCGGCCATCGCATCCTTATCGAACCACGTGAGGAACGTGCGGTCGATGAAGTTCATAAGCGTCCACGAGATTGTAGAAACAACCAGCGGGAACGCTAACTGAACGACTTCGCGACCGCCGCAGGGACGAGCCCACCAAGAGGTTGGTGCTTCGTTGCCGGAATCGCCGAGTTCAACGGGTGCGTCGAGTTCAGTGGAGGCTGACGGGGCAACTTCTGTCTCCGTAGTTTGAGCCTGGGTTTCTTCGCCAGTCCTGTGAACTTCGCTTGGAGTTCCGCCTTGCGAAATCGAGGTGGGATTCACGTCAGCCTCGTTGTTTGCGGCAGCTGAACGCCGCGAGGCCTCTGTCGAAGACGTTTCAGTATTCCGCATTATTGTTGTCCGTGGGCCTCAAGTTGACGGAGTAGCATACAGCAGATGACGTCCGTCGGGACCGTGACGATACGGGCTGGAAGAAGTCTCCGGGCAAAGGCACACGATCCCGGAGGCGGGTTCGCTGGATTTAAGAGAAAAGCGACGAGGTTGCGGGTTCCTCGTCGCTTTTGATTGATTACTCGGCCGATGAAACGACTGTAGTGGAATTAGGATTCAGCGATCAGTTCCTGGATCCTGCGACGCATGATGGTGTGCCCGTTGCTGCCCTGCCAGTTAAGCTCTCCGTACCACCAGTATCGAACGTACCCTTCCTTGTCGATCAAATACACGGCAGGCCACATCGAATTTCCCCAGGCGTCCCAGTTGTTCTCGCCGTCGTCAACGACGATGGGGAAGCGTAGGCCCTCGTTCTTGGCGTTGCTGCGAACGTTCTGCTTGCCGTGTTCACTGGAAAGCTCTGGCGTGTGCACACCGAGAACTGTGAATTCATCTTTAGAAAACGATTTTTCCCAATCCTTGTACCAAGGATAATTGCGTTTGCAGTTGATTCATTGGAAGGCGTAAAAATGCAACGCCACCACCTTTCCTTTGAGTTGCTCAAGACTGAGCGGGTCGCTGTTCACCCAACCTGCTCCGTGGTCGATTTCAGGAGCTTTGAATTTGATGCGACCCAGCTTGGATGTGTCGATCTGCCGACCAAGAGCCTTTACCCACTTTTTCTTCTGCTCATCGCTTAGCAACGCGATGATGTCGGATTGCTGATTTACTTGTAAGTCACGGAACTGCTTGTTCAGCTCGTCCGCATCCCCTCCGGCA
>CAYQMZ010000690.1:0-4620 GCA_964418725.1 uncultured Pirellulaceae bacterium | reverse complement strand
TCTCGCAGTTTCTCTCTGGGACCCAGACACGTCGCATCGGTCCTCTCGTTGATCAGTATCCGGAGCCAAAAATCGAAATCCATCCGATCCTTGCTGAGAAACTGAAGATTCGCGACGGTGCTTGGACAACTGTCGAAACACGACGCAACACCGTGACACTGCAAGCTCAGGTCGTGCGCACGATTCGCCCCGATACGGTTTTTGTGCCGTACCACTGGCCAGGAAAGCGAAGCGCCAATCGGTGCACGATTTCAGCTCAGGACCCGATTTCGAAAATCCCAGAATTCAAAGTCTGCGCGTGCAAGGTTTATCCAGCAGAGCAACCGCCGCACTACGAGGATGAAGTGAATCAACGCGAGCAACCAATGCCGAAACTGGAGATCCTTCGCTAGTCCACAAGGCGACCGCAACTATGCCCGTTCCCTCGAATCTCGAATTCTTCGTCGACCCCAACCGCTGCATTGGATGCGAGGCCTGCGTACAAGCTTGCTCGGAGTGTGACACCCACAAGGGGACGCCCATGATCCACCTTGAATATGTGGATCGAGCGAATTCGCCCCAAACGGCGCCCGTCATTTGCATGCACTGCGACAGCCCAACGTGCGCAGAAGTTTGCCCAGCAGACGCGATCAAGAAAACGCCTGATGGCGTGGTCCAATCAGCAAAGAAAGAACGCTGCATTGGATGTAACAACTGCGGGTTGGCATGTCCTTTCGGTGTCCCAAAGGTCGAAGTGACGGGCATCGAATTGATGATGAAGTGCGACATGTGCTACGACCGGACTTCCGAAGGCCTTAAGCCAATGTGTGCTTCGGTCTGTCCAAGCCAATGCCTCTTCTTCGGAACACGCGAAGAGATCGAGGCACTTCGTCCAAAGTCGAAACCAATCAATCAGTTTCAGTTTGGCGAACAGTCGATCAATACGAAAGTCAATATGCTCGTCCCCATCAGCGACGGCAATCCATGCTTGGATGTGACTGCTGAACTGGGCGAGCAATCCATCGATGACATGATGATGTCCGGCTTGTACGAAGAGGATCCAGTATGCCCCTAGACCCCAAGTCGACAACGCCTGACGGAACCGACAATGCTGCTCTCTGGCGCAAGACATTTCCGATCGACACCGCAGACGAGGTGAATCGTTCGCGTCGCGATTTTGTGGGCGGCGTGGGAGTTGCTTGCGGTGCGTTAGCATGCGGCCAAGTCGCGATCCAAGCTGTCGGGCCAACAAGTCACGCAAACGAACCTTCCGACCAGACCGCACACGTGGCGGGAGAGCCTTTGCCCAAGAACTGGCAGGACATGGCCGTTGGCGAAGCTCAGCTATTCCACTACCCCAACGAGAAGACACCGTGCCTACTCGTCAAGCTAGACGAACAATCGCACGCCGCCTTTGCACAAAAGTGCACTCACCTTTGCTGCCCAGTGATTCCGGAATTCGAGAAGTCCGAGTTTCACTGCCCTTGCCATCACGGCTCTTTCGATTTGCGAACCGGGGAACCGCTTGCCGGTCCGCCTCGAAGCCCACTACCGAAGGTGACAATTGAAATCGCAGACGACGGCTTGATCCGCCCTATCGGGATCGGCTAAACGGCCAAATCAACGGCGCCGCACACTGGGCCACCTCCAGGCTGTCCACAATTCGATGCAGGTAAACAATTTGAATCACTTTCGAGTTGTACCGCGAATTATCTGACGGCTTCACCGTTCGTTAACAACGGCGACTATGATCTTAGATCGGGCCTAAACGCTCTGGGAACGACGCGTTTTCGCTTGCCCTCCACGACATCTCCATCGTTCAGCTGCGGTCATTGAAATAGGAAACCCCTTATGAGCAGGTCGTTACTGCTTCGTGTATTCATTGGCGTCCTTGCCTGCTCCATTTCTCATGCTCACGAGGGGCATGGGCCACACTCGCCGCCAGCTCGCATCAAACCGGCAGAACAACACAAGCCGACCGTGCTTCCGGACCGCGTAATCCTGACCTGGAGTGGCAACCCCGCCTATTCGCAGGACGTCAGTTGGCGAACGAATGAGAAAGTGAAGCAATCGTTCGTTGAATACGCCGTGGCAACTGCCGGCCCCTACTTTGTCAAAAACGCAATGCGTCTGGAGGCAAAGACAACGCCGTTCAAATCCAACCTGGGGACATACCACCGCCACACGGTACAAATGAAAGCACTGTCGCCAGAGACGAAGTACGCCTATCGCGTCGGCGACGGTGAAAACTGGAGCGAGTGGTTTCACTTCGTCACGGCATCCAACCAAGCCAAACCTTACTCTTTCATCTACTTTGGCGACGCCCAAAATGACCTACGATCGCTTTGGTCGCGGATCATTCGAGAAGCTCAAGCGGATGCCCCTCGGGCCGCCTTCCTGCTGCACGCGGGTGACCTAGTGAACTCGGCGAATAGCGATGCTGAATGGGGCGAGTGGTTCGGTGGCGGACACTGGTTAAATGCAATGATGCCAAGCATCGCAACGCCAGGAAATCACGAATACAGCAAGAAGGAAATCGAAGTCGACGGCGTGAAGAAAACGGAGTACACACTCTCGCAACACTGGCAGCCGACGTTTGCGTTTCCGCAGAATGGGCCCGAGGGTCTCAAGGAATCGGTCTACTGGATCGACTACCAGGGCACGCGAATTATCTCGCTGAATTCTAACGAACAGGAAGACATACAGGCCAAGTGGGTCGTGCCAGTCCTGAAATCAAATCCGAATCGCTGGACGATCGTTACGTTTCACCACCCCATGTATTCATCGGCCCAGGGGCGTGACAACGTGGGGCTTCGAAAGAAGTGGAAGCCGATCTTTGACAAATATGGCGTCGACTTGGTGCTACAAGGTCACGACCACTCCTACGCCCGAACGGGGATGTCGCTACCAACGACGGCAGAGAACATTTCAACGGGGGTACGGCTGAAGGACGGCCCCACCGTCTACGTTGTCAGCGTCAGCGGGCCAAAGCAGTACGACGTTGGAAACCGCGACTTTTTTGAACGCACTGCTTCGGGAGCTCAGCTTTATCAAATCCTCCACGTCAACCACGACTCGCTTCAATTTGAAGCACGCGTCGCAAACGGCGAACTTTACGACGCGTTCACGTTGAAGAAACGAGACGGCCAACCGAATCAATTGATCGAGCAGAAGCCCAACATCGTGGAGTCTCGCAAGCCACTGGTCGTGGATGTCAAAGCGGCCGACGCCAACTGACAAATCGCTCAACGGCTGACTTCGGTAGATCCGCTATTTGCTGGAGTCAGCCTTCGTTGCGTCCGTGTTTATGGGCTTAGTACGGTGTTTATCGAACCAGCTATAGAGCTCCGGAGTGGCGTATGCGGCGGACCATGAGTTGTGCCCGATCTCTTCCAGCATCGTAAGCCGTACTCGACGACCTCCTGCCTTTCGAATCCCGGCTACCATGTCCCACGAGTGACTCGGCGGCACCACCTCATCCGCCGCACCGTGCCAAGCCCAAACGGGAACGTCCTTCAATTTCTCCGCTTGGTCGGTGTCTCCGCGACCGCAGATCGGCGCAACAGCGGCAAACTTCTCTGGCCAATGTGTTGCCAGCGTCCACGAACCGTGGCCGCCCATGCTTAGCCCCGTCAAATACATGCGTGTTTTGTCGACCGCAAAGTTACTTTCGATGTATCTTACGAGCAAAACTAATCGGACCTGCTGGCGCAGATCACTCCAGCTGTCCGGACGGGGCGGACACTGTGGCGACACGATGATGTAGGGCATGTCGCGTCCTTCATCGACAATTCGAGGAGGCCCCCACTTCTTCACCAGCGACAGCGGACCGTCACTTTCCCCTCGGCCATGCAAGAACAGGATCAAGGGCATGGGCTTCTGCCCGTCGTAATCTTTTGGCAGATACAACAAATAGTCGACGTGCTGCCCATCACCTAGATCAAGTTGTTGCTCGACCTGCTTTCCTGCGGACGGAGATTCCGCGACCAATACGTTTGTTAGGAAGAGACAGATCAGGATCGATTGCGCGAGTCGAAGTTTGTGCATCATTATTGGCTCCGTGAAGTGAGAGCCTGCAGACTAGTCGAGCCTATCCCCAAATTCAAACAGCCACGCCGCGTATGCGAGGCGGGCGTTTCTAATGCCCCGAGAAACAACATTCGATTGCTGGCAAACTGCGTCTACCGAGTCTCAATTGCTTAGCAACTTGACCGGGACGAAATCTACTGGTCCGCGAACAAAGTGGATTGCCGAATGGGAACGAGTGCGAATAGCGCAGCGTGCTCATATAAGCCTCGGCGATCGACAAGGCCATCGGTCAAAATCCCCACTGCCCCTTCCTTCTGCTTCGAATTCACTCGCCCAAAGACTTCGTCGTTAACTAGCCCCAACTCGGTCCCAGCTCGCACCAACTTTGCAACTTTGTCGGGCAAGGGAAACGTTGCCGTCCGCGCGGAACCTCGGTTCGTATCATCTTCCACCACAATCCAGGCGAATCCGACCATCCCCTGATCGGTATCATCCACACCACCTTCGATGGCAGCCCACAGGTTGGCCGTCGGCTGTTCCTCCTTTAGTGCAGCCAGGCGATTCACTGCACCTTGCAAAGTTTCCGAATCCGACATTGGCTGATCAGGGACA
>CAYQMZ010000689.1:0-4620 GCA_964418725.1 uncultured Pirellulaceae bacterium | reverse complement strand
ACGTTTCGCTGCACAAGAGCGTGGTGCTCAACAAGCCGCGGCAGAAAATCGGACGAGACAGAGAGGACTCCGAAGGTAGTCTCTCCTTCATTCAGCGAATCGTACACATGCAGTCGCTGTAGCTTCGCATCCGATGGCAATTGGATCCCTATGGCGTGATTTAATCGAGCGGCTGGGGTCACTGCAACGTATGTGCCCACCAAAGCAACGGAAGAGATCACCAAGAGAATTATCCAAGCCAGCCACTGCCGACTTCGACGAGCAACCATCGAGAACGGCACCGAGAACAAACCACCGAGCCCCACGTTAAAAGGCAGCCCAAGAATGAACCAACCAGCAGTACGAAATCCCCAGTCAGCCGATCCACGCTGATAGTCCATAGTGGACATGCTGAGCCAAGACCATGCCAGCCACGCACATGTCGCCGCAACCGTGATCAAGCTTGGGCGAAATCTCTTGAGGCACCCGGCGTTTGGCATGTCAGTGCACCTTTTTCGGGTCAAATTGTTAAACCCGTCGCGCTAACAAGTGAATCTAACTGGAGAAACGGTACGCACAGCTCAACAGGCGGGACGACACTTTCTACTCCATCTCTTCCCACACCGAATGGTAACCACCAATCGACTCGAAGTACTCTAACATCGTCACAAAGAAGTGGCTGTTGCCCAACGTCGCACTATCGCCCACCACGATCAACTTTCGTTTCGCCCGCGTCAGTGCGACGTTCATGCGCCGCGCATCGGCAAGAAAGCCCAACTCGCCGCTTTGATTGGAACGAACCATCGAAATTAGCACGCACTCTTTTTCGCGACCTTGGAAGCCGTCAACAGTATCAATCTCGAGGTCGGGGATATTGCACTGATCCCGTATGAATCTGACTTGAGCAGCGTACGGTGCAATCACGGCGATTTCGGCTGGCTTTAGTCCAGCATCGCACAGCATCGTGGCCTTCTTCAGAATCAGCCGTCCCTCTTCGGGATTCAACTTACTCAGTCCGTTCGGCTCCAGCTCCTCTTCCCAACCTGCTCCCGCGGTATCAATGAACTGCGCCGGCTCGCTCGCAAGCTCTTCCGATCGAAATGACTCCAAATCGGCCAGTGTATGCCTCGCCACCGACTCGTGCGCCGTTAACGTGTCGTCGTAAAAAGACTTGGAAGAGAAGTCCATGATCTGGTGGTGCATCCGGTACTGCACATCCAGCTGACGCGTCACGACGTCACCATAGTGCTCGATCATCCGTTGCATCAAGCTGACGTTGAACCCTTTTGCAGCGGCGATTCGCCAGCCATGACCAAGCGCTCGGCACGTAGCAAAGGTATCCAGCAACCGGGTTCCGTACTCTGACACGCCTCGTCCACGACAACTAGGTCAAAAAACCTATCCTTCAATACTTCATCATCGCCCGTAGTCGTCGCGCAAATCACAGAGGCCTGATCGAGCGTATGCTCGATTGCTTGCTGCTCGAGCATTCGCGCATGCTGCTTCAACTGGTTGGCTTCGGCCCGCATCGACTGCCGCTGTCCACGTTGGGGCTTGGCTCGCGTGTATCGATCCAACTTTCGATATATCTGCTCAGCCTCTCGCAACATGTCGTTTGCAATCGCGGTATTCTCATGCTGCTCCACCAGAGCATCCAGCGTGTTTGCTTGCAGGGCCTTGGCAACGCGAGCGGGATGCCCCAATCGAACAACACGGATTCCCAAACGAGCAATGCGTTCCAGCAGGTTGTCTACCGATGTGTTGCTGGGCCCGCTGGCAAGTACCGTTTGCCCAGCCTTCACCGCTTGATGAATGATCTCGACGACCGTCGTTGTCTTCCCTGTCCCCGGCGGTCCATGAACAATAGCCAAGTCCCGTGCGGACATGGCGAACTGCACAGCCTGCCGCTGTGACTCGTTTAGTTCAGCATCAAACTGCAAGTCAGCTGGCTTCGCGAACTGCGGCTCGCGTTCGCCAAACATGATGTCGCGCAGCTGCGCGTTTCGGCCTTTCGCGTTGAGAGCTCTGGACAGTGCACGCAGTTGTCGTTTGCGTGTGACTTCGTCCGGCGATTTGTCGACACGGAAAACATCGCCTTCTAGCCAGTCATTGACAACCACCTGGATCGTGTGCGTCGACCGCTGACTGATGACGCCCGTTCTTTCGCCACCTTCAGCTTCGGGATTCGAAACAACAACCGGAGTCCCCGGCTTGAGCCGATTCCAAGGCAACGCCATTTGCTGATTGCGTTTCCCCATCGTCAGCAAGTGACGGCCGCCCAGTGAGGGCTCGGAGTCACGAATCACCATCGCCAGCAACGTATCACCGCTACGTTCTTCGTTACCCGACGTTCTCGACTTACGGCGTTCGACAAGTCGCTTTGCTTCGGCTTCGGACTCAAGCTGAATGCACTCAGCGAGCAGATCAATGTGTTCTTGAATCAAAGGCGTACGAGTAGCAAGAGGAGAGACACAAGATAGGGCTCAGCCGATTGGACGTGCCGAGCCAATACGTCAGTCAGCGCAATCGGGAGGCGACTACGCTCGCCATTCACACTGAACCGCCTATCACGTTGAACGAATCTAAAGAATAAATCGACTCAGGTCTTCGTCGTCTGCAATCGCATCCAACTTTTCACTGACATAGGCCGCATTGACGGAGACTTTGCCCATTTTCATGTCAGGAGCCTCGAAACTGAGGTCCTCCAGCAGACGCTCCATGATGGTGTAAAGCCGTCGAGCCCCAATGTTTTGCGTCGTCTCATTCACGCGGTGACTGTACGTTGCCAACGCATCAATGGCGTCGTCCGTGAAGTCCAACTGCACGCCTTCGGTTTGCATCAACGCCGAATACTGCTTCGTCAATGAACACTTGGGTTCAGTCAAGATCCGAATGAAGTCAGCCTTCGTCAAATCATTCAATTCTACACGGATCGGAAATCGCCCTTGCAGTTCCGGCATCAACTCACTGGGTCGCGTGCGGTGAAAGGCGCCCGCCGCAATGAACAGAATATGCCCTGTATTGACGTACCCATAACGCGTTTGCACGGTGGTGCCTTCTACGATCGGCAATAGGTCCCGCTGAACGCCTAATCGCGAAACGTCCGCATTCTTGCCTTCGCTTGCGACCACCTTATCGATCTCATCGACGAATATAATCCCCGTCTGCTCGGCCAATTCGATAGCGTCCGCATTGACCTTATCTTGATCCAGCAGCTTTTCGCTTTCCTCTTCGTGCAAGGCTTTCCTGGCCTCCGCGACGGTAAGCGTTCGACGGACGTTGTTCTTCGGCATGATTTTGTCAAACATGCCCTGGAGATCCATGTCCATGTTCTCCATACCCATCGCGCCCAGCATGACCGGAGCCTGCTTCTTTTCGACGCTGAATTCGACGGTGCGCTGCTCCAACTCTCCAGCACGCAGCATGGCCCGCATTTTGTCACGCGTGCGTTGATAATGTCCGGCCGAGTCCTGATCTTCAGTAACGCTAACGTTCACCGAAACCGGAGGCGGCACCAACAGATCTAGCAGACGATCCTCAACGCGATCATCAGCGGACGAAGCGACGCGTTCCATTTCTGTCTCGCGCACGATGCCGATCGCATTTTCGACCAGCTCGCGCACCATGCTTTCTACGTCGCGACCGTAGTAGCCGACCTCCGTGTACTTGGTCGCTTCGACCTTGATGAACGGCGCGCCGGACATCTTTGCAAGACGCCGGGCAATCTCTGTCTTTCCGACACCGGTTGGACCAATCATCAAGATATTCTTCGGCGAAACCTCCTGTCGCATGTCATCATCGAGCTGCTGACGTCGCCACCGATTACGCACGGCGATTGCGACGGCACGCTTGGCATCCGCCTGCCCGACGATGTAGCGATCCAGATGCTCGACAACTGCCCGAGGAGTCAAATCGATACCGTTACCACTGTTGTCACCCTTCGTCAGTCCGAACATTCGAGTTCCTCAACGACGATGTTTTGATTGGTGTAAATGTCGATATCGCCGGCAATCCGCAACGACTTGTCCACGATTTCGCGAGCCGACAATTGCGTTTCCCCGGCAAGCGCCCGTGCCGCAGCGATGGCGTAGTTACCACCGGAGCCAATCCCCAGGATGCCATCGGTTGGCTGAATCACGTCGCCCGTTCCGCTAACCAGCAACGTGTGCTTGGTATCGACAACCGCCATCAGCGCTTCCAGGCGGCGTAACGCCCGATCCAGTCTCCATTCTTTGGCCAGCTCCGTTGCAGCACGCGGGACATTTGCGGGATAGTCTCGCAACTTCGCCTCAAATCGTTCGAGCAATGCGAATGCGTCCGCCCCAGATCCAGCAAACCCGCAGAGCACTTTGCCATCCAGCAGCCATCGGACTTTTACGGAGTCCCCCTTCATCACGGAGCTGCTCAACGTGACTTGGCCGTCTCCGCCCATGGCGACTTTGCCATCGCGGCGGACTGTAAGAATTGTGGTCATGGAATCCTGTATCGGCTGAAGCCTGATGCTGCGAGCAATCGACTCGCAATACGCCATTTTACGGAATTCGCATGAGGCGACTAGGCTCCATAGACCTCAACTGCCTGCTCGACACCCCGACTGCTACGCCCAACATTCTATTAAAAGGACTCGCTGAAGGTCTCAAC
>CAYQMZ010000688.1:0-4625 GCA_964418725.1 uncultured Pirellulaceae bacterium | reverse complement strand
GGTTCGTCCAATGTAAGCCACTGGCACGGACTGTACCGGTGTACTTGCCGAACAGTGTCATGACACATGCATTGTTCGGTTCAAGACTGAATAGCCCTCTCAACCAGACGATCGCAATCAACAAGTTGACAACCGATGCTGCGAAGTACCAGGCGTTCGGCGGTTGTCCGTTTCCGCTGACGCAGAAAACAACGAACAGGCCAAGGGTTGTGATGAACAGTAGCAATGCCACGCCAAGTGCCAGCCACCCGTTCATGGTTCGAACGACACGCTCTTGCGTTTGATAATTCATCGCACGTTCCTTTCAGGTGAGACCAACGTTCTATACAAGAAGGTATTCGAGGACCTTCGATCGTGGTTGCCAGAATCCGGCGCGGATTTCGACCGATTTCGCTCGCGTGTCGTTGTCGTCAGTCACGCGGTTGCGACAGAATCAGTCGACGTTCGCGGAGGGTGGAGCATCGGGATCGATCTGGCCAACTCTTCCGCGGGCCCATCGATTGAGTCCTTCCAGTCGACTGACGGCTTCGGGAAAATAGTTCTCCGGCAGCAGCCCATAGTTGTCGTTGTAGAGCTTCTTTTGGCGTGCTTCCCAGCCCGTCGAAGTTCGCACTAAGCCTTCTGATTCCATCTGCCTAAATAGCAGATCGGCGATCCACTGGTGCCCGTCCATTCTGGGGTGCACGTGGTCAATTAGTTCCTCGTCGCCGGGAATGCCGAACTCTGCGATGGAATCAAAGTGGTTCCGCACATCCACCAGAGGTGTATCAGTCTGCGCTGCGACAAGTCGCAAGCGTTCGTGCATCGCTTCGGTCATACGGAGCGGGCAGATGTCTTGGTCTTTGGCCTGCAAATATGCTGCCTTGGCCGCATCGTACCGTTGCATCGCTTCGAGCACTTTGGCCTTTAGGTAGAGAGCATTGGCATAGCGTGGGTCAATTTTTAGGACGGCTTCCGTTGCTGAGAGCTTGGAGTCTAGGTTCTCCCAAGACGCAGTTTTGGCCTTTTCCCAGACTCGGCCCAGATTTGATCGTTCGTCGTTCGTGAGTGTCGAATCAAATTCAGACTTGAAGGGAACGATGTCGCGAATGTTGGAAGTCGGGTTCGCGAGAATCAGCGGTATTCCTGCCTGTCTCGCAATGTGGACGATGCGGCGCAGATTCTGTTCGTAGTGTTCGGTCACTGCTTGATGCCATTCATCGTCGCGATGGTATTCTGCTAGGCCCCCTTCGTGGTCCAACAAGGCGTCAACCTCGGTTGGCAAGTTGGCTCGGTCAACCACAGTTTGCGGATCGCCCAGCAGTGAGTGCGAAGCTTGCCGCAGGGCGCCGTACAGATGAAGTCCGTATGCGTATTCCAGCAGGCCTTTCTGCCAAGCCGGGAGCTGTTTGATGTTGTCGTACGAACGAGCTTCCAGGAACTCGTTGTGTCCGGTGTAGACGATAAACAGATCCGGCTGGTGTGTTAGTGCTTCTTGGATCAGTGGAATGAGACGATAGCTGGCATACGAGACACCGCCACAATTAATCACGTCCCATTCGCGAGAAGGATCCGCCGCTTTCAGTTTCAGTTCCAACCAAGTTGTGAATGACGTTTCAATCGCGTAAGGACGGCCCTGCACTGTGGAGCCACCGAAGCAGAAAATGCGAAACTCAGAGTTTCCCTTTTGTGATTGAAAGGACTCGGGGCGAAAAAACGACCGGCGGGATGAGGCTGTTTCAAAACGCGTGCCTTCGGAATTCAAGACAAACAGCGGCACGATCTCGCTGAAGCCGACGAGCGGGTCCACGGTGTCGGAGGGCTTACCCGCCCCAAACAGTCGAAGCGTTAACTCAACGGCGATCAGCAATAGCAGACCGAAGCAGACGGCACCGAAACGAAACAAGAGAATTCTACGGTTCGCCACTTGGCACACTTTCTTGTTGACGTCCGCTACCGGGCTTCTGGAATAGGTCGCTGGTCTGGCTTGGCGACACTATCGCAATGCATCCAGCCTAATCGCAAAAGCGACGCAAATAAACAGCGTGTTGTTTGTGTTGTTTTGGCGCGTGCCGACTGTTTCTGAATGCACAGCACTGACGCGAATTCTCTGTTCGTGGCGCTGCGGCAACCTATAGTTTATTCGTAGCAAGCATATGAAATCTGCTCTCTGGGCCCTGACGGAACTTCGGCAAAATTCTTTCACTTCAGCCATGAACAAACGGCAGTACTATCGTCTGCGCTACCCCACGTACGCGGCATTGACTCTATCTACTCCGCTCGGGGATTTGTCCGTCGTGGAGATTTCAGAGCGTGGGCTTAGGATTGTCGTGGAAGAGAATTGTCCCGTTCGACTGGGAGATCAGATTTGTGGTGCGATGCAATTACATAATGGTGATCGACTGAGCATCGAAGGGCGAGCCGGGCGGCTGGATGAAGACGAAATGGTGATCCTGGATATTGAGGGAATCACGTTTGCATCGATGATCGAAGAGCAACAGTTCATGGTGCAAAACTATCCGAGCTTTGGAGTCCAGGAAGAAAAGGCTGAGGAGCCCAATTCGTAAGTCTCTTGCTTGAACCCGTTCCGCTGCGTTTATCGCGTGTGGGTTAGTTCTTCGCGGCGTTGGAGCCGCGTATTGCCTCAATGATGGCGCTGTTGTCGGCATCGCCGAATCCCATCGATTCGGCCTTCTCCAGCAAGGATCGATGCGTACTTGAAAGTGGTACGTTGGAACCGTGACTTTCTGCCAACTGCAAGATTAGTCGAACATCTTTTAAATGTTGTGACAGTCGAGCCTGTGTTTGGTAGTCGTTGCTCACCATTTTTTCGCCCTTAGTCTGCATGACGTTGGATGCGGCGGGCGTGGTCTTCAGTATTTCCAAGGTGGTCGATGGTTCGAATCCCAGGGTTTCACCAAACACGAGAGCTTCTGCCAGGACGGCGCGATTGAGACCTAGAATGAGGTTGTGGACCAATTTGAACCGCGACGCCGAGCCAACTGCCCCCAAGTGATAGGTTCGGTCTGACAGTCTGCTGGTCACCGACTGGACGGCAGGCTTTGCGTCCTCGTCGCAGCCAAGGAATATGACGCATTGGCCGTCACGCATTTGGGTGCTCGAACCTGCGACGGTGGCTTCTGCATAACGGGCTTTTCGCTGGGTTACCGAAGTGGCAAGTGCAACCATCTCGTCTGGCTTACCGGTTGTCGTGTCGATAATCGTCGTGGACGGTCGAATGTCTGCGTCTGCGACGACCGCAGTCGCGACGTCACTCGTGGGGAGACTGAGGATGATGGCATCGCAGAGCCGAAAGACTTCTTGGGCTGAGGCGCTTCCCTGGTGTGGTGATGCTAGTTGAGCGGTCTTCGATGCGTCCGAGTCGAACCCCAAGACTCGGAGGCCCTGAGATTGCAGTCGAGCGGCAATGGCGGAGCCCAGAAGGCCGACTCCGATCAAACCGATTGCTTTGTCTTCCATCGTGCTTCTTGTTGCTTCGACGTTTCCGTTTTAGCGACCTCTGCCCCGCATCCGATCCATCATGCCGCCGCGCATCTCCGTAACGGCGAGGTCGAAATCGCCTTCGATCGTGTCGCCATCGTTGGTTCCGGCTTGCTTCAGTTGGATGGTTCCGTTGAGCATCTGTCCGGGGCGTCCCCAGCCGAAACCTCCACGATCTCCTTCGGCGTAGGAACCGGAGACAGCTATGACTTTTCCTTTCCCGCTCGCGAGCGTCTCCCGCTCGACCATCATCGTGAGTGTTACCTTCAGGTCATCGGACTTTCGAAAGCCCGTCAGGACGATCGTCGCGGGAGTTGGTCCGCCTCTTCCGCGTCCTCGGAATCCAAAGGCTCGCATCGGCTCCGCTTTGACGGAAACATCTCGCAATACGAGTTTCTCTTCGTTGATCGTCAGTTCGAAGTCTTCCGCCTGTCCATCCGAGTCTGAATCGGCGTTTTCCGACCACTGTGTTTGCAATCTGCCTCGCGATTTTCCAACGGTGATGATGTACATCGGCTTGCGTGGTTTGGCGGACAGTTCGACTGGCCACTCGGATTCAAGTTCGAACGCTACGTCTTCGGCCCGTGTGCGGATGAAGTCTCGGACATCATCCATCGATAGAGGCTCACCGCCCCATCGATTGCCACCGCCAGCTTTCTGGTTCCTATGAAGCTGGCCTTTCGTCAGCCTTTCGACTTGATCGACTGCGGCCACCAATTCCTCTTCGTTCCAGACTTCTTTCAAAATCGTACGCATGGTCACTGCGTAGCGATCGGCAATGCCGTCGGCATGGTACAGACGATTGGCAAGCATGGCTTCGGCTCGCACCGCGACGGTTGGAGCAACGCCGGAAAAGCGGGCGAAGGGGCCTCCGCCGGCGGTGAAGCAACTGTCAGCGCCCCAAGGCATGAAATAGAATTTTCCGTCCGCGGGATTGTCGTACACAAAGAAGTTGTTCTGGTTTTGCGTATAGCCATCCCAGAAACCAATAAGGCTTTCAACTGCCCAGTACTTGAGGAAACTGTCGACGTTGACCAGCTCTTCGATTTCCTTCATCGGGAGGTTTTCTTCGGACGCCAGCAGTTTTGCGAGGCGAACGGCATCAGGGGCTTTGTACTTGGTTGTTTTGGTTTTCGCTTCTAACT
>CAYQMZ010000687.1:0-4627 GCA_964418725.1 uncultured Pirellulaceae bacterium | reverse complement strand
GAACTATAGAGGTCCAATTTCTATTCTGCTTCAAACTTACTTGCAAGCTTGCTTGACAAGTGGCTTAGTGCCTTGCCTGCAGAACCGATTCTGTCCACTAGCAATTCGGGCTTAGTTGGGTGGACACCAGAGATACCTTCCTGTCACGAAACGTGCAGACCGCACTCCTGTTTCAGGCCTCGAAAACGAGTTGCTCGTTCGGACGAATCTGAATCTGTTTCTGGACGACTGGAATGAGCGTCTCCAACAGTCGTATACCCCTGCTCCCAAAGTGGGTGTTGAGGCAGGTCGAACTGCTGCATGTATCGATAGACGTCACGATTCGTCCAGTTCAGAATCGGATGAACCATGAAAGTGGATTCGGTCTTCTTCGCTCGAGGTAGCTCTCGGCGATAGTCAGTTTGTTCTGCTCGCAGCCCCGAGATCCGTGCCGTTGCCCGTAGCTCTCTCAAAGCGGTTCGCATTGGTTCTACCTTTCGAATCCTGTCGTAACGATTCAGATCCTCAACACTTTCGCTTTCCCACAGGCGCCCGTAGCGAGATTCCATTTCCGCAGGACTGATCGGCGAACGAGCCACATGAAGGTTCAGATTCAGACGGTCTGTTAGCTGTCTCGCATAATCCATTGTCTCTACAGGCAGGTAGCCGGTGTCTACCCAAATCACGGGAATATCTGGGCGAAGCTGGGTCGTCAAATGCAGCGTAACGGCAGATTGAATTCCGAAACTGGTGCTCATGACGAGTCCATTCCCGAACCGACGATCCGCCCAGCGAATCAAGTCTTGTGCGGAAAACGTGTCGAAGCGGCCTGTCGTGATTTCTTTCGTCAGCATGATCTTCCTCGCTTGCCTGATGAAATAGAGACGAACGTTAGACGGGAAACGGAACACGCTTCTTACTTCGTTTTTATTCCTTTCCTAGGTAAGACGCGTTCGCAATGTGACGTCTTTCAGACAGACTCATGACGAGCACAACCGGCAAGCAAGCGAGAAGCCATGTATTCTGCCTACACACATCATGTCGCGACCTCACGACCAGGCTTTGACTTTGTTGCCGCACACTTCGAGTGTGAGAGAGACCGCTATTCAACACAAAACCCAAACGGATTCGTAAACTTTGGATCGGCCCAAAACTACCTGGCCGATCGGGACTTGGCCGAAGTTCTTCCACAAGTCTCGCACGACGTTTCGGACGCGCCGTACCATAGTTTTTCGGGCATGGACTCGTGTAAGACAGCCGTCGCCAACCATTTGGAGACGTATTGCAGAGCACCGATTTCCGCAAATCAAATTCTGCTTGGGAACGGCGTCATCAGTCTACTCGAAGCACTCACGTTTTCCATCTGCGATCCGGGCGACCGCGTCCTAGTCCCCGCTCCTGTCTTTCCTGGATTGGTCAAGGCTCTTCGCCTGCGAACGGGTGCGCACGTCGAGCTTGTCCAAACACAAGCGGAAGACAACTTTCGCGTCACAGCAGAATTGCTGACGAACGCCATCCAACAGCACTCCCAGAACGGCAAACCGATAAAAGCGATCTTACTTTGCTCGCCCGGCAACCCGATCGGCGCCGTCTATTCTCATGCAGAACTTCGCGAGTTCACTTCACTGGCCGAACAGCACGGTCTTGCGTTGATCGTCGACGAGATCTACGCACAAAGTTGCTTTGACGGCGTCCAATTTCAAAGTGCAATCGACTTCCGGTCGGATCACGTATTCGTCCTTGGTGGTCTGTCAAAAGACTTCGGTGTTGCCGGCTACACGGTTGGCTGGCTGCACGGGATCAATACTCGGATTTTTGAGGCCGTGGCCAGCCAATCACACTTTTACCGACTCGCTTCGCCGGCCCAAAGAATGGCGGAGAAATTGCTCGCTCCCGACTGGAGCAGTGCGTATCTGACCGAACATCGACGTCGCATCACGCAGAACTTCCGTACCGCCAAAACGTTCTTGCGTGAATGTGGCGTCGAGACCTTACATGCATCGGCAGGACTGTGTGCGGTCATCGATCTGCGAGAACACTTACAGGCACAAGATGAAGACGGCGAGCTGAACTTGTATCGACGGCTGCTCAATGAGCACCGGGTGCATCTAAGTCCCAGCGCCGGCTTTCACTGGAATCAACCTGGACTTTTTCGAATCTGTGTGACCACGGCAAGCGACACATTGCACGAAGGGTTGCGTCGGATTCGAAACGGACTGGTTTCGACTACGCATTCTAATTCTTCTTACACCAACCACAGGAAAGAGACGTCATGCCCGCTACAAACACCGGCGAATTCATTGCAAAACAGCAGCACGTAGAAGATTTTGTCGTCAACGTCGTGGCGATGGTGCTGCATCGTTTAGACCAAAAGGTTGTTCAGGCCACGCCTTACGCCGGCACGAATGAGCGAGTCGAAGCGGCAGTCTTGAAGATTTTGCAGCCGCTGGAAAAGCGATACGGAATCGACGCAAATCTTATGGCGACCAAGTACGCCTACGAGAAATTTGATGAAGTCCTGCGTCTGTGCGAACAAGACGTTAATCGATATCCGATCCAAGATCCCGCGTTGGAACACATCGAAGAAGTCTTCCACGCCAGCAACGGATTCTGGGCGACGGTCGCCCACCGCATCGCCCATGCGTTTTCGCAACTGGACATTCCAATCATCCCCCGCGCAATTTCACGCATTGCTCATTCGCGAACGGGTGTCGACATTCATCCGCAAGCTCAAATTGCCGGCGGACTGTTCATTGATCACGGTACGGGCATAGCGATTGGCTGCACCGCTGTTCTGGAGGAGAACGTCAACCTCTACAACGGCGTGGTGTTGGGCACGTCGAAGAAACCTCGCAAACGCACGACGGAGCTGGGCGGCGTACAAAAACGACACCCTACGATTCGACGAAATGTTTCGCTCTACACAAACGCGTTCGTGGGTGGCGACGTTGCGATCGGTGAAGGAGCCACGATTGGCGCTTACACGTTCGTATGCCGTGATGTGGCTGCAGGAGAAGTTGTGCTCGGTAAGAAAGACCCCACCGACGAACCGCCCGTCGGCGAGCTTCAATTCGACGTCGCATCTCTGGACGAAGCCTTCACAGATCTGTTCTCTGAGCTCGAACATGAGGCGGCCAAGGAATCTCGCAATGACGAAACGCGGGAAGCCACTGAGAGCAGTTACTCGGCCGGGCGAGAACTGCAGGTCCCTCAGGAAGGTCTCGATTTCGTAATTTGAAAGGTAAGTTTCCCATCGACCGCAACGTCGAATAGGAAGCGAAACGCACTACACAACGCAGGCAACTCGAAAGACTCCACGAAAGGAAGAAAGATGACACGCTCCAAATCAAACGCATTGAACGTCCGTGCTTCTGTCGCTGACCGAACCGAGAGCGCCGTGTTTTCCGCGATCTGCTCCAACGCGAAAGACCCCGAAAGTTGTCGTGCCTACGTGGAACGGCTTCAACAAGCGTCGCTCAACATCGAACGATCCGAGCCTCCTTCGAAGTAGCGTGTTTCGCAATCGACCGACTCACTGAAAAAGCCGGCATTCATCGAGTGCCGGCTCTTTTCATGGGAGACTTCTATTTTAGTCTCATCCGTTTGGCTTCAGGATCTCCGCATAACGTTGAACGAAGACGGCTTACTCGGATCCTTCGTCGCTGGCTCTCGGTTCCATCTTGCTTTCAATGGATCGCAGAGACCTTGCCAAGCGATTGGAGCGAACTGCCCCGACGATTGCCAGCAGCAATGATGTTGGCAGCATCGCCCACGCCAAGATGACAAGTAGCCGTTCGTCGGGCAGCAACTTGAAGATCGAAACCGATGAGACTCCGATCATGATCGACGCACGAAGATAGGCGAGAAACGTTCGCTCGTTCGCTAAACGCGTTCGGTCAAGTGCGAGAACATCGCCCAGCGAAAGCTTTTCTTTTTCATAGTTGCTGTATCTCAATCCGTCACCCGTTCGTCTGCAGATTTGTTGGACTTCCACACAGCATAGTCGCAAACTGTCCATCGGTATCAGACCAGAAGTGCCTCGCGATTTCGCAGCATTCGAGAGGACCTTCCTATCGACGCTTCGAGTTTTTTCGATAGGTCGCACCATTGTCGGCCGGCATCAAACGATGCCATTGCAGGACCAACTTGGTCAGGCGTTTGACCAGATCCGGTTTGTGCACCGCGAGATTCTGGCTTTCAGATCGATCGGTTTGCAGATCGTAGAGTTGCGGGTCCGCACCGTCGTACTCGCACAGCAGCTTCCATTTCCCAGATCGCACAGCGAGATCCGGCAAATCATCTTCGCCATAGAAAGCGTCGCGATCGGGTGGTCGCCGAAAGAAAAGCGGCTTTGAACGACTTCCTGGATCACCGACCAACGTGTCCGACAAGTCCTCACCATCGAACGGAACATCCTGTGGATTGGGTGTGTCAGTGAGAGCCAACAACGATGGCACCAAATCAATTGCGGAGAACACCGATTCCGTATCCACAAAGCTCCTCTTCTTGAGCAGGCCAGGGCCCCATGCCACAAGCGACGAACGCACGCCACCTTCGTACAGCTGGGTCTTATAGCCACGGAATGGACCTGCCGTTCCAGCGCCAAGTTCTGGTCCGTTGTCCGAACACACAAGGATCAGCGTATTGT